>JBNMLZ010000043.1:0-17244 GCA_050875085.1 Prevotella sp.
AGAAAGATATGAAAAAAGGAAACGTTTTCGCAATCGCAATGTTCGCCGGCTTGCTGACAATCACAAGCTGCGCAAGCAAGAAGGATCTTGACAACTGCCGCCTTGAGAACAAGGAGCTGTCGGGCAACTACCAGGACGCCAAGGAACAGCTTGCCGCATCGAAGGCACGCGTGGCTTCGCTTGAGGAGCAGCTCGCACAGGCAAAAAAGGACTACACCTCGCTACAAGGCTCGCTCGACAAGAGCCTTACCAACGCATCAGCCAACAACGTGAACATCTCGAAGCTCGTCGACCAGATCAACGAGTCGAACCAGTACATCCGCCACTTGGTGGAGGTGAAGTCGAAGAGCGACTCTCTGAACATGGTGCTCACCAACAACCTCACCCGCTCGCTCTCTAAGGAGGAGATGAAGGAAGTTGACGTGCAGGTGCTCAAGGGTGTTGTCTACATCTCGCTTGCCGACAACATGCTCTACAAGAGTGGCTCTTACGAAATCAACGACCGCGCCGCAGAGACACTGAGCAAGATTGCCAAGATCATCACCGACTACAAGGACTATGAGGTGCTCATCGAGGGCAACACCGACAACGTGCCGGTGAACACAAGCTCGGCATCGATGAAGAACATCCGCAACAACTGGGACCTCTCCGCCCTGCGCGCGTCAAGCGTTGTGCAGGCCCTGCAGAACCAGTATGGCGTTGACCCGAAGCGTCTGACAGCAGGTGGACGCGGCGAGTACAACCCTGTGACAAGCAATGCTACTGAGGTTGGCAAGCAGCGCAACCGCCGCACACAGATCATCATCACCCCGAAGCTCGACCAGTTCATGGACCTCATCGACAAGGCTCCGGAAAACGAGTAAATCAACGGATAAACCAACAAAACAAATAACGGGCATTAACGACAAGTTCTTTTTAGTCGTTAATGCCCGTTTCATTTACTCACAGCTCCATTCCATCCTTCTTGTTGCACATGTATTCCTTACGTGCCGCTCTCCATTCCGGCAAGTTGTACTCATCAACATACCTGAACTCCAGCATGTAAGAGTAGTCACCCATAGGAATATCCGATATTGAGAACACGAACTCGCCCAAAAGATTCTTATAGTCGATGCTGCCCCGAGTTTCCCTCGGCACATAAGTGACATATTGGTCGATACTGCCTCCATAGCCATCGTCAAAAGTACCATTGTCGGTGTCGGAATCCTTTAGCCTCGGATATTTCTGCCGCAACGCTCCGAGAAGCCTGCCCTGCAGTTCGTAAGCCTCCGACTTGCTGCCCAACAGGAATGTCACCTCCACGGCACACACGATGCCCGCATCCTGGTAGACACTAACTTCCACATTCCTGCCCATATAGCGTCCTTTGAAAACCTCTTGACCATCTATTTTAGTGCTGAACTTATAGCCCTTCTGCGTCAGTTTCTGATGGAAAAGCTTCATGCTCCCAGTGATAGGAATACCCTGGAACTTGAGATGTTCCACATTTTTCTGTGGAATACCATTATTCACCTGTGCTACAGCTCCCATAGAGAAAGCCAGCATCATCATAAATATAAAAAGTAATCTCTTCATAAAAACATTCTCAGTATGGTTATCACTGGCCTCCGAGCCGCTCGAAGAACACGATTATTTCCTCCCATGTCTTGAACTCGTCGCTGCCCCACTCTATCACCGTGCCCATGAAGTCGGGCTGCGGGGCGGGAGCTATGAGGTAGTCGCCGTATTGCAGCTCACGCTGGTTGGAGAAAATCACGCGTCCCCAAGCCGGAGCGCTTAGATACTGCTCCACCCACGCGATGTCGTCGACCATTGCCTGCGGGTTGTTCGTCGGCGACGGGGCGAGGATGTACACATTGTAATGTTCGAGGAGCATCTCGTAGGCCTTGTGCATGGAAGCCGTCGCCTTGCCGTAGGAGTCGCGCAGGGTGGCGATGTCGATGTAGACAGCCGGGCGCTCGCGTCCAGCCTGGCGGTCGTCGATGTAGCGCACAATGGGCAGGAGGTAGTGCATGGCTATCTTGTCGGTCAGGCGGTGCTCGCCGTGGAAACGTATTGCCGTGGGATAGTGCTCACTGAAGAGGTCGAAGGTGTGGACCACGGGGTCGGCGTCGCCGAAGAGTCCAACAACGCGACGGCGCTCGTCATCGTCGACGGCATCGAAGCAGTGGGTGGTGATGTCGACATACTCCTTGATGAGCCCCTTGGTGACGATGAACTCCTGCACACCGTCCTGGCGCGGGTTCTGGAAAGTCTGCTTGCCGGTGTACTTCGACATGGTGCTGCCCATCTCGAACGCCGGGTTGACGAGTATGCGGTCGTAGCCACGGAGCATCTCGGTGTACATGCCGCCCATCGACGTGCCGATGATGAGGTCGGGCTGCTCCTCGGCGCACATGTCGTGGAGCATCTTGACAGCCTCCTCGGGATGTAGCGGAATGTCGCGCGCAACGACGGTGGCATTAGGCATGAGCGTGCGCAGCATCGTCACCGTGCCCGACTGTGCCGACGAGCCGAAGCCGTGGACATACATTATTTTCTTGCCCGACATGAGGTCGGGGTATTGCTTTACATACTGGTTTTCCATATCTCACATTGTTATTATGGTTATTTATAATGTTGTGGTCGCAAGGATGCGCATAAACGCAAAAAACGCTTGATAATCTTCCGATTACCAAGCGTTCTTGTACCCAGACCCGGGATCGAACCGGGATGGATTGCTCCACTGGTGTTTGAGACCAGCGCGTCTACCGATTCCGCCATCTGGGCATTGGCGTTTTGCGTGTGCAAAGGTAGTGTTTTTTTTCTGTTCCGCAAAATTTTTCACAGGAAATTCCTAATAATTGTTCATTTAGGATAAATTCATTTTAAAATCACGGCAATGGCTTGGCGCTCTCGCGAGAAATAAGTAATTTCGTAAAGTCTCAACAAGACAAATCAGAATCTATATGAAAACCTGTAATGACATGAAGGAATCAAGCAACAATTATTGTGTAATCCTTGCCGGAGGCAAGGGACGCCGCCTGTGGCCTTGCAGCCGCGAGGAATACCCGAAGCAGTTCATCGACTTTTTCGGCAGCGGGCGCACACAGCTGCAGCAGACCTACGATAGGTTTGCCAAGATTGTCCCCCCTGAAAACATATTTGTCAACACCAACGAGGCGTATGCCGACCTTGTGCGCGAACAGTTGCCCGAACTGGGCGACATACAGCTACTCGCCGAGCCGATACACCGCAACACGGCACCGAGCGTGGCGTGGTGCACCCACCGCATCGTTCACATCAACCCCAACGCCAATGTAATCGTCGTGCCGTCCGACCAAACCGTCATAGGCGAGGAGCGCTTTGCCGACGCCGTGAACCGCGGCTTTGAGTTCGTGAGCCGCCACAAGTGCATGCTCACGATGGGCGTGAAGCCTACCCGTCCGGAGCCTGGCTACGGCTACATACAGATGGGCGAAGAGGTGGAGGACGGCGTATACCACGTGAAGTCGTTCACCGAGAAGCCCGAGCGCGACTTCGCACGCGTGTTCATGGAGAGCGGCGAGTTCTACTGGAACACCGGCATGTTTCTCGCCAACGCGCGCTACTCGCTGGAGTGCTTCTGCAAGATACTGCCCACCGTGCTGCGCAACTTCGGCAGCGACGCCACCGCCGGCAGCTACGACTTCGAGGCTGAGAACCGCTTCGTGCACGAGAACTTCCCCTCCTACCCCAACCTGTCCATCGACTACGGCATACTGGAGAAGTCGGACAACGTGTGCATGATGCGCTGCGACTTCGGATGGGCTGACCTCGGCACATGGCACAGCATCTACGAGGCACAGCAGAAGGGCGAGGGCGACAACGTGGTGATTGACACCGACACCGTGCTCGACAACTCACACGACAATGTGGTGAAGCTGCCCAAGGGACGGCTTGCCGTGCTCTCGGGGCTCGACGGCTACATTGTGGCTGAAGAGGGCAACGTGCTGCTGATATGCAAGAAGGAAGACTCATCCGCCAACATACGCCGACTGATAAACGAGATACAGCTCAAGAAGGGCAACGAGTTCGTGTAAGGACACAAAAAAAGCAGCAACATTCCAAAACAAAATTGGATTGTTGCTGCTTTTTGTCGTCACCCGATGGAGAACCAACCGGAACCGACCTCTCACAAATAAAGTGAAGAGGACGATTATTTTCCGTGATGCTCGTCAGATACAGTCAACTTCTTGCGGCCATGTGCGCGGCGAGAAGCCAACACGCGACGACCATTCTTTGTAGCCATACGCTCACGGAAACCATGCTTGTTCACGCGGCGACGATTGTGCGGCTGAAATGTTCTTTTCATTGTCTTATTTTAATTTATTTGTTATTATTTACGCTTTTGGGTTGCAAAATTACTCATTATTTTTCAAACGACAAAGACTTGCGCCTTTTTTAGGCTCATTTTTTACGTTTTTTTCGTTATACAAGGCTGTTTCACTGCCATTTCGCATAAAAATCTCACGCAAAATAAAGAAATGGCTTTCTTTGTTTTCGCCTAAACGATTTTTTCTGTAACTTTGCACCGTTTTACAGAATTTATACAATAAAAATAATAAACAAAACAATGATCAATTCACAAGACATCAAGATGGGAACTTGCATCCGCATGGATGGCAAGCTGTTCTTCGTCATTGACTTCCTTCACGTAAAACCAGGTAAGGGTAACACTTTCATGCGCGTTAAGCTGAAGAACGTTGTTGACGGTCGCGTTTTGGAGCGTCGCTTCGACATCAGCGAGAAGCTCGAGGATGTTCGCGTAGAGCGTCGTCCGTATCAGTACCTCTACAAGGAGGGCGATGACTATATCTTCATGAACCAGGAGACATACGACCAGATTCCAATCGCAAAGGACCTCATCACAGGTGTTGACTTCATGAAGGAGAACGACATCATCGAGGTTGTTTCTGACGCCTCTACTGAGACTGTGCTCTTCGGTGAGATGCCGGTCAAGACAAACCTGCGCGTGACTCACTCTGAGCCGGGCATCAAGGGCGATACAGCAACCAACACTCTGAAGCCTGCTACTCTTGAGACTGGCGTTGAGATCCGTGTGCCTCTCTTCGTTAACGAGGGCGACCTTGTTCAGGTTGACACACGCGACGGCAGCTACCTGCAGCGCGTTAAGGAGTAAGGATAAAAGCAAGAAAGTAAAAGAGTAAAGAAGTAAAAAGTATTTGGGGATGACAGTCATGGCACACGTCATGTTGCCGTGCCGCGCCCAGTACTTTTTACTTTTTTGCTCTTTTATTTTTTTATAACCAAATCAAAATTATGCACAACCACTTGCTCTTATGAAGTTTTCATTTATCATACCCGTTTACAACCGCCCTGACGAGGTGGACGAACTGCTCGACAGTCTCACACGGCAGACCGAAAAGGATTTTGAGGTGATTGTCGTGGAGGACGGTTCCGCAGTGCCGTGCCGCGACGTGTGCGACAAGTACACCGACCGGCTCGACCTGCACTACTACATGAAGCCCAACAGCGGTCCCGGACAGAGCCGCAACTATGGCGTGGAGCGTGCCAAGGGCGACTACGTGCTCATTCTCGACTCCGACGTGGTTGTGCCCGAGGGCTATCTCGCCGCTGTCAGCAAGGAACTGGAGGAGCGCCCTGCCGATGCCTTCGGCGGTCCTGACAGCGCCCACCCGTCGTTCACCGACACGCAGAAGGCCATCTCCTACTCCATGACCTCGTTCTTCACCACCGGCGGCATACGCGGCGGCAAGAAGAAACTCGACAAGTTCTACCCGCGCTCGTTCAACATGGGCGTGCGCCGCGACGTGTATGAGAGGCTCGGCGGCTTCTCGAAGATGCGCTTCGGCGAGGACATCGACTTCTCCATACGCATTTTCAAGGCTGGATGCCACTGCCGCCTGTTTCCCGAGGCATGGGTGTGGCACAAGCGCCGCACCGACTTCCGCAAGTTCTTCCGCCAGGTTTACAACTCGGGCATAGCGCGCATCAACCTCTACAAGAAATATCCCGACTCGCTGAAGCTCGTCCACATGCTGCCGATGGTATTCACTGTCGGTGTGCTGGCTATGGTGGTGCTCTTCGTGGCGCTACTCGCCGTGTGTCCGCAGTGGGCATGGTTGCCGCTCGCACCGCTCGTCCTCTACTGCCTGCTGATTCTCATCGACTCCTCACGCGAGAACCACAGCCTGAAAATCGGCTTCCTCAGCATAGCCTCAGCCTACATACAGCTAATGGGCTACGGCTTCGGATTCATCGAGTCGTGGTGGAAACGCTGCGTAAGAGGAAAGTCGGAATTCTCGGCGTTTGAAAAGACATTCTATAAATAAAAGTTGAACAATTAATCAAAAACAATTCGATAAATAATTATGAGCTATAATATGATTGACAAGGAGCGTGCAATACGTACTATTGTAAGGCAATCCGTATGTGCATACGCTTCTGGTTTTGCAGGGCGCCATTTAGGGGAAATAGACAACGAAAATGGAGTTATAAACATGAAAATTCATAATGTTTTCATAGCTGCCCTTGGAGCGGATATCCAATATTATTCAGCTTTGTCACGTTCACTTGACAGTAGCTTAGGAAACATGCTTGAACATATGGCAATAAATATTGCCTCTCTCAGTTTTGAAGTCACACAACATGTTGAAGGACTAATATACCAAGAACAGACAGACTTCATAGCAGAGCTGTTAGAGGCATACAAAAACACCAAAGGCAGTAATCACAAGAAACCAAGTGTAGATGATTATACTGGTATCAGCAAAAGAAATACGACAGAACATCACAGCAAACGTCATGAAAGCGATTATTATCTAAAGGATACAGAAACAGGCATGCATTATCTCATAGAGCTAAAGATTGGCGGTGATCTTGACAATAAAAAAGCACGCTCTGAAAAAGAAGCTTTGCTTGAACAATATTGTATACTTGCCAATACACTCGGTTCTGAGAAAAACATTAAAATATGTTTTGCTACAGCCTACAATAGATATGGTGAAGGAAATCCTTGGATACAAGGACGAGTGCGACAATTCTTTGCTGAAGAAGAATTACTCATTAGTAGCAAATTTTGGAATTTGATTTGCAAATCTGAGCATGGCTATGAGATTGTACTTGATGAATATAAAAAGAATGCCTATTTGATTGTTGATGCACTTAATCAAATCAAAGAAGCCTATTTACCCGATGCGGAATGAAAGATCCCAATTGGAAAAAATGTGTGTTGCATGGAGACAGCAGAGATATAATAAAACGTATCCCTGATAACTCTATTGACTTCATCTTGACGGACCCTCCATATAACCTAGGACAACACTCAACAGGAAACATTCCTCTTCCTGGACGTTCTGCCATGAACAATGATGTGGCACAATGGGATATGATTGATTTTAATCCAGAAGAATGGGCTGATGAATTTATTAGAATTTTGAAACCTACCGGAAATCTTTTCATTTTCACATCATATAACCAACTGGGACGGTGGTATAAATGTCTTGATCATAGATTTGACACTTCTAATTTTATGATTTGGCACAAGACTAATCCTGCCCCCAAAATATTTAAGGCTGGATTTTTAAATAGCTGTGAAATGATATTCACATGCTGGAATAAAAAACACACATGGAACTTTATATCCCAAAAAGAGATGCATAATTTTTTGGAAAGTCCAATATGTATGCGTCCCGAGAGATTGAGTAATCCGAAACATCCAGCACAAAAGCCTACATCTATTTTAAAGAAAATGATAAGAATAGCATCCAACGAGGAGGATATAGTTTTCGACCCTTTCATGGGTGTTGGTTCAACCGGTGTTGCTGCACTTGAATTGGGAAGGAGGTTCATAGGAGTAGAATTAGAACGGAATTATTTCGAGGCCGCAAAGAATAGGATAAATAATGTTATTGAAAAACAGAGAACGGACTTTTATATGAGCAAATATAAATATAATGAGCAGCATGATATGCTACAAGAGCCAACAATACCTTATCAAGAGACAGATAGGCAACTAAATCTGTTTTTTGAAAAGATGACATATAATGATGTTACTAACAACAAGCAATGCTTTTCCATAGACAAGCAAGCAGACAGAGCCTCCGGTTTATCTCCAATAATAAAATGGCCAGGTGGTAAGGAAAAGGAATTGAAATATATAATACCCAATCTACCTTCCTTTAAGAGATTCTTCGAACCTTTTGTAGGTGGTGGCTCTGTATTTATGGGAATCAATGCCTATGAATATTATATAAATGACTTCTCCACAGAATTGATTGAGTTCTACAAATACATATCAACAAAAGATGCTGATTTCTTCAGGCTCGCTGAGGAAATAGATATGTCATGGGATAATGCAGCTAAATTCTTCCACAATAATAAATCATTAAAAGATATATACTTAGAATATAGAGAAGAAACCATTGATAAAAACGAGTTAAAAAAGCGCATTAAACTTTTCTGCGATGAGCAAACAGAAAGCATAGAAAATATCTTGGGAAATAGCTTTAAGACTTTACCAAGCATATTAACAAATGAGTTGGTGAAAAACCTTATCAGAAAAATGACACGTATGCATGAATTAGAGAAACTTAAACACGAGCTTCCTGATAAGGATTTGGATGATAATATAGAAACTGCTATAAAGAGTGCTGTGTATATGAACTATCGCAACCTTTACAATAACCAACTCATAGCAGAAGAAAACAAAAGGCTACATTGTGTACTTTTCCTGTTTATCAGAAATTATGCATATAGCGGCATGTTCAGATATAGTAAAAAAGGAGAGTTCAATGTTCCTTATGGTGGAATTGCCTACAATAGCAAACTGATGGCAAAGAAATTGAGCTATTATCGTACACCAAAGCTACAAAAGCATTTTGCTGCCACAAAAATATACAATATGGATTTCGAGGAATTTATGGATAGGTGTAAACCTTCTGAAGATGACTTCATATTCCTTGACCCTCCATACGATAGTGAATTTAGCACATATGCTCAAAATGAGTTCACAAAAGAAGACCAAAAACGACTTGCCGATTATATGTTAAATAGATGTAAAGCCAAGTGGATGATGATAATAAAAAATACAGACTTCATATATGGTCTTTACAACAAGGAAGGAATAAATATTCGTACATTTGACAAAGAATACGTTGTTAGTTTCATGAATAGGAACGACAAAAAGGTGACACATTTGCTAATAACAAATTATTAAAATACCCCGTCACTTATGAAACAGAATAAAAGCAGCTTCGCCATAAACAAATGGGCAGAGGAAGACCGCCCGCGAGAGAAACTGCGCGACCGTGGCGCCGAGACGCTGACCGACGCCGAACTGCTTGCCATACTCATCGGCTCGGGCACGCCACGCGAGAGTGCCGTGTCGCTCATGCAGCGCATCATCAGCGACTGCGACGGCAACCTCAACACACTGGGCAAGATGTCGCTCCAGGAACTGATGGCATACAAAGGCATCGGTGAAGCGAAAGCCATAACAATTCTTGCCGCATGTGAGTTCGGCAAGCGCAGGGCGGTGAGCAAGGCGGCAGAACGCCCCGACATGGGGTCGGCGACGGCTGTCTACGAGTATATGCATCCAAAGATGCAGGACCTCGACACTGAGGAGGCATGGGTGCTGCTCATGAACCAGCGCCTGCACCTGATAAAGGCGGTGAGGTTGTCACACGGCGGACTGTCGGAGACGGCTGTCGACGTGCGCGTGATACTGCGCGAGGCGCTGCTCGCCAACGCCACCGTACTGACGCTCGTCCACAACCACCCGTCGGGCAACAACCGACCGAGCGGCGAGGACGACCGCATAACGATGAAACTGCGCAAGGCTTGCGAGACGATGCGCATATACATGGTGGACCACGTAATCATAACCGACGGCAAGTACTACAGCTATGCCGAGGAGGGGAAGATGTAGGATGCCCTGCCCTCCTACTGCTTCAACGTCCTCTTCCAACAAACAAACCACACGAGCGCCACGATGCCCACGGCTGCGCCTACTGGATAGCCAACACTGTTGGACAGTCTGAACGCTGACTTGCTGACCATCAAGAATGTCGTGCACACATCGGTCATGAAAAGGGCGGGGATGAGCGTGATGATGTATGGCTTGCCCTTGCGCACGAGGTAAACGGTGACGGTCCACAAGGTGAACACGGAGAGCGTCTGGTTGGCCCAACCGAAGTATTTCCATATCGTATTGAAGCCGTCGGGATTCTCAATCTGCCACAGAAGCATGGCAAACGACACGACGAACAGCGGCACACAGATGTATATGCGGTTCATCTTCTTGCGCTGTCCCAAGCGTATGGCCTGAGCTATGATAAGGCGCGCGGAGCGGAACGCCGTGTCGCCACTCGTTATCGGGGCTGCCACAACGCCGAGCATGGCGAGCACACCGCCCACCAAGCCAAGCCAGTCGTTGCACACAAGGCTGACGACCATCGGGGCTGACGTGTGGAAACCTGTCGGCGCGGCGCCTGCTATCTGCTCATATCCAGGCTGCGGGGCGTCGTAGAAAAACCACATCGATACCGTTGCCCACACAAGAGCCACAAGCCCCTCGGTGATCATCGCACCGTAGAATATCGGGCGACCCTTGCGCTCCGACGCGAGGCAGCGGGCCATGAGCGGACTTTGGGTGGCATGGAAACCGCTAATGGCGCCACATGCTATAGTAATGAAAAGGCAAGGAAAGATGTCCTCGGTGAAATTACCGGGGTCGGCAACCTTGCCCATGTTGCCCAGTCCGTTCCACAACTCTGGCAGGGCAGGCATCTTAATGAGCAGCACGGCTGTAAGGGCGACTGCCATGAAGAGCAGCGAGAACGAGAACACGGGATATATCTTGCCTATAATCTTGTCAATTGGAAGCATGGTGGCAATGATGTAGTAGATGAATATCACTCCTACCCACACAAGCTTGCTGCCACCGATATGGCCTAATATCTCCGCCGGACTATACACGAACACCGTGCCGACCATTATGAGCAGGAACACGGCAAACACAAGCAGCACCTTCGACGCAACGTTGCCCAAATACTTGCGCACAAGATAAGGCAGGTCGCTGCCGCCGTTGCGCATCGACAGCATACCCGACAGATAGTCGTGGGTGGCGCCGGCGAACACGCAGCCGAAGACAATCCACAGATATGCCGACGGACCGAACTTAGCGCCCATGATGGCTCCGAAGATAGGACCTGTGCCGGCGATGTTGAGAAACTGTATCATGAACACTTTCCAGTATGGCATTGCCACGTAGTCAATGCCGTCGGCTTTGGAGATGGCTGGGGTGGGACGGTCGTCGGGCGAGAACACACGCTCCACAAAGCGGCCGTAAACGGCGTAGCCCGCTATCAAGGCTACAATGGAAATCAAGAATGTTATCATTGCTTTTTAGTTACTTTGGTTTTTTCACTGCAAAAGTATCACTTTTTATCGAGAAGCGATAAGAATACTGATAAAATTGCCATAATCCAATATTTTTGTTTAAATTTGCATATAAAGAACTAATAAAAATGCAAATTATGACACAAGAAGAAAAAACAAAGATAGAAGAACGCATCGTCGACGTGCTCAAAACTGTATACGACCCCGAGATACCGGTAAACATATACGACCTCGGACTGATATACAAGATTGACGTCAGCGACGACGGCAACGTGGACATCGACATGACATTCACCGCACCGTCATGCCCGGCTGCCGACTTCATACTTGAGGATGTACGCCAGAAGGTGGACACGATAGAGGGCGTGAAGTCGTCGAACGTGAACCTCGTGTTCGAGCCAGAATGGGACCAGAGCATGATGACCGAAGAGGCACGTGTGGAACTGGGCTTCGACTGATAATTGAGTTGTGTTTTTGAATTTTAAGAAATGAAGAACGTTTATTTCCTGAGCGACGCCCATCTCGGCTCGTGGGCGATCGACCACAGCCGCACGCAGGAGCGGCGGCTTGTGCGCTTCCTTGACTCCATAAAGACCAAGGCGCGCGCCATATACTTGCTGGGCGACATGTTCGACTTCTGGAACGAATGGCGATACGTGGTGCCGAAGGGTTACACGCGATTCCTTGGCAAGCTGTCGGAGCTGACGGACATGGGCGTGGAGGTGCATTTCTTCACTGGAAACCATGACATCTGGACCTACGGGTATCTTGAGGAGGAGTGCGGACTAACTGTGCACACCAAGCCGGAGACGGTGGAGATATACGACCGTCTGTTCTACATAGCCCACGGCGACGGACTGGGCGACCCCGACCGCAAGTTCAAGTTCCTCAAGCGCGTGTTCCACAACCGCACGTGCCAGATTCTGTTTAACTCGCTGCACCCACGCTGGGCAATGTGGTTCGGACTAACATGGGCGAAGCACTCGCGGCTCAAGCGCGCCGACGGCAAGGAGCCGCCATACATGGGCGAGGACCGTGAGCATCTCGTGCTCTATGCCAAGCAATACATGAAGACCCACCCCAACGTGGACTATTTCATGTTCGGACACCGCCACATAGAACTCGACCTCTTCCTGTCGAAGAAGACGCGCATGATGATTCTCGGCGACTGGATAACGCAGTTCACCTATGCCGTGTTCGACGGCGAGCATATGTTCCTTGAGGAATACGTGGAGGGCGAAAGCCAGCCATAACCGAAACAGCGTTCCACTCGGAACAGCGCCCACTCGGAACGGCGGACTCCCGTCCGCCGCCCTCCCGTCCGCCACAATAAAAAATGTTGTGTCGAGACCCGAAATTTGGGATTATCCGTGGCGGAGGTCTCCGGCCTTCGCAGAAAGCAAAGATTACTAATGGCGATATATAGTCAATTGTAATTAATGGTTGCCGCGGAGGCCGGAGACCTCCGCCACGGATAAAATTGCAATATTGCGTTTCGACACCCTCAAATAAAAAAACGGCGGACTTCACGTCCGCCGCCCTAAATACGAAAAAACGGCGGACAGGAGTCCGCCGTTCCAATTTATTAGAGGTCAAACTTGTAACCAAGTGTAATCTGGAACACGCTGTTTCTCGGATCGAAATTCTTGACAACCTTTGTGCAACCAAAGTTGTAACGAGCGTCGAGCACCACGTTTGAGAACTCATAGCTCAAGCCAACTGGAATAGAGAAGTCGAACGACTCTGCCTTGTCAATATCCTTTGAAGTGCTGTTCTCGCCATAGGCAAGCTTCAACTCGTCGTTGACCTTGAAGCCCGGCTGGATACCTGCCTTCACAGCCAAACCCTTCACAACGTAAACATTGGCGAGGATAGGAATGTTGATATAGTCGGTCTTGTTGGTGACTGTTGCACCCTTCTCGCTATACTTGTTGCCCTGCATTGAGTAGAGGGCGCCTGCGCTGATGCTGAAGATGTCGGTTGCCTGATACTCAAACTCAACACCTGCCGCAACACCATAGCGTGGGTCGGCACCGTCGCTCTTTGTGAGAGACGCGATGTTCAAGCCAACCTTAGGCTGCAATGAGAACGAACCAACTGCGTGCTGTGCGTAAGATGCTACAGAAGCGAGCATCACTACTGCCATGAGAAAAATCTTTTTCATACCATTCATGTTTTTAAATGTTATACATTAGTCTCGACAACATCATCGTTGTCGGTTGCAAAGTTATGGCAAAATGGAATATCGGCAAAGTGTTTTTGCGTCGTTTTTTAACCTATAATTCTGTTTTTTTGTTCCTTCTTTTCCTATATCGGTTCTAATTTTATAATTTTGCAAATAACAAACAATTCTTGCTATGATATACCGACTTCCCGATGACCAGCTCATCTTCCCCAATCCGCGCCTCGGCGACCCCGACGGACTCTTCGCCGTGGGCGGCGACCTGAGTGTTGACCGCCTGCTGCTCGCCTACAGCAACGGCATATTCCCGTGGTACTCCTTCCGCGACTGCAAGGACATCCACTGGTACTGCCCCATGCAGCGCTTCGTGATTTTCCCCGACGAGATACACGTGTCGCACTCCATGCACACATTCTTCAACCGCCATGCCGACCGCTACACGTGCACCATCGACAACGACTTCGACGCCGTGATACATCATTGCTCCGAACTGCGCATCAAGGAAGAGGGCGCATGGCTCGGCGACGACATGATACGTGCCTACACCGAACTCCACCGGCAGGGCTTCGCCCACAGCGTGGAGGTGTGGGACGAGGAGACGGGCAATATCGTGGGCGGACTCTACGGCGTTGGCATCGGTGCCTGCTTCATGGGCGAGAGCATGTTCTCGCTCATGCCAAACGGCAGCAAGATAGCACTCATCCACCTCGCACGATTCATGGCACAAAACGGCGGACGCATGATTGACTGCCAACTGGAGACGCCGCACCTCAAGTCGATGGGAGGACGGTATATCAGCTATGATGAGTATATGAAGATTATGAACGACAACTAATAAATTCAGAATAATATGCCCGACCAACAAACCTCACTGCGCGACCGCACCCGCACTTCGCTGCGCGAGCCACGACGCTACAGGGTGATAATCTACAACGATGACTTCACGACAATGGATTTTGTCGTGCATATTCTCACTTCCGTGTTCTTCAAGACTACAGACGAGGCTGAAGCTCTCATGCTCGACGTGCACCACAAGGGAAGCGCCACTGTGGGGGTATACAGCTACGACGTGGCAACATCGAAGGTACGCAAGGCTACGATGATGGCACGGGAGGAGAACTTCCCGCTGAGACTTGAATGTAAACCCGAGTAACGAAACGGAACGGCGGACTCCCGTCCGCCGCACATAAAAACAGGAGAACAAAACTTTGAAGAATAGCAAATTTACAGCAGATACAATAAAGGCTGCAATAGAGATGTGCGACGAGTGGCACCATGAGTTTGTCACACCCGAACATGTTCTGCTTGCACTGTGCCAGCAGTCGGAGTTCAGGTTCGCCCTTGCCGACATCAACGCCGACCTGCAGGCCATCAACGACGACCTCGACCGCGCCCTGCGCTCCATGGAGCGCGTGCCCGACGGGGTGAAGTTCGCAATAGAAGGCTCCGAGCAGTTCTCGCAGATGATGTCGCTTGCCATCAAGCAGGCGCAATATGCCGAGGTCGACGTACTCGACGTGCCGCACATCGTGGCTGCCATGCTCATGCTGCCCGACTCCAACGCCGCCTACATTCTCCACAAGGCCATCGGCGACGAGCAGGGCGAGTTTATGAACGCTCTCGTGGAATACTATGCGATGTCTGCCGACGACATCAGCGCCGAGCACGCGGCTGAAAGCGAGCACGTGCAACCGTGGCGCCAGCTCGTCACCTGCCTCAACGACACCTACCAGCAGCACAACCCGCTCATCGGACGCGAAGCCGAACTGGAGCGCACCATCCAGGTGCTGTGCCGCAAGGACAAGAACAACCCACTGCACGTGGGCGAGCCTGGCGTGGGCAAGACGGCACTCGTCTACGGACTGACGGCTATGATTGAGCGCGGCGACGTGCCGCAGCGTCTGCATGGCGCACGTGTCTACATGATGGACATGGGCACGATGATTGCCGGCACGCAGTTCCGGGGCGACTTCGAGAAGCGCATGAAGCAGGTGATGGAGGGTCTCGCCCATGAGGGCAACACCATATTATATATAGACGAAATACACAACCTCGTGGGGGCAGGACGCAACGGCGACGCCTCGCTCGACGCCTCGAACATGCTCAAGCCATATCTCGAAAGCGGACAGATACGCTTCATCGGCTCTACAACCTACGAGGAATACAACCGCTACATAGCAAAACAGAAGTCGCTCGTCAGGCGGTTCCAGCAAATCGACATCGCCGAGCCGTCCATCGCCGACGCCATCAGCATCGTCGACGGACTGCGACCGGGATATGAGAAGTTCCACGGCGTGAAATACAGCAAGGATGCCGTGGAGTATGCCGTGCGCGCCACGGCACAGCACATCAGCGACCGCTTCCTGCCCGACAAGGCGATTGACCTCATCGACGAGGCTGGCGCCTACCGCGAAACCCATCCGCTGACAACGCAGAAGCGGCAGACCGTTGACCGCCGCCTGCTTGCCGACATACTCGCCAAGATGTGCAAGATTGACGCCGAGGCTCTGCGCACGCAGTCGAACGACTCGCTGCTCAACCTCGCAGACAACCTGCGCAGCCAAATCTACGGCCAGGACAAAGCCATCGACCAGGTGGTGGAGGCGGTGCAGATGGCCAAGGCGGGACTCAGCGACGAGGAGAAACCGCTTGCCTCACTGCTCTTCGTCGGACCGACTGGCGTGGGCAAGACCGAGGTGGCGCGGCAACTCGCGGCATCGCTGGGCGTGAAACTCGTGCGCTTCGACATGAGCGAGTATGCCGAGAAGCACGCCGTGTCGAAACTCATCGGCTCGCCGGCTGGCTACGTGGGCTATGACGACGGCGGACTGCTGACCGACGCCATACGCAAGACACCAAACTGCGTGCTGCTGTTCGACGAGATTGAGAAGGCTCACCCCGACATCTACAACACCTTCCTACAGATAATGGACTACGCCTCGCTCACCGACAACCGCGGACAGAAAGCCGACTTCCGCAACGTGGTGATCATCATGACCTCCAACGCCGGGGCACAATACGCATCGCGGGCAAGCATAGGCTTTGCCGGAGGCACGTCGCGCGGCGACGCCATGCTCGCGCAGGTGAAGAAGACGTTCAAGCCGGAGTTCATCAACCGCCTTACTGCCACCGTGGTGTTCAACGACATGGACCGCCACATGGCATCGCTCATCCTCGACAAGTCGCTCCGCCGGCTCGCTGACAAGCTGAAGGCGAAGAACGTGGAGCTGGAGGTGACACCCAAGGCTCACGACATGCTGCTCGACAAGGGATTTACCGCAGAATACGGCGCACGCGAAATCGACCGCACCGTCGACTCCACGCTCAAGCCGCTGCTCATGCGGGAGATGCTATTTGGCAGTTTACGCAAGGGAGGCAAGGCGCGCGCCGACGCAAAGGACGGCCGCATTGTACTTGGCTGACATATTTTAAGAATAAACAACACTTTAAAAAGTAGATAAATGTTGGTTTGTTTCAAAAAAATTGTATCTTTGCAGTTGTATTAGAACAACATAATTTATATAACTATATAATAAAACTTAATTTATTATGGCATTTTTATCTAACGAGAAACTCGTGATCGTCGGTGCCGGCGGCATGATTGGTTCAAACATGGTACAGAGCGCTCTTATGCTCGGTCTTACTCCTAACATTTG
>JBNMLZ010000044.1:0-16894 GCA_050875085.1 Prevotella sp.
AAAATAATTCTGTAACTTTGTAATCGGTAGTCATATCAAATATATTTGTAACTTATTGTAAATCACCTATAAAGGTACAAAATATTTGTGAGACTACCAACTTTTTTATAAACTATTTCTTATCCCGAACTGGGGTATATAATTATGCAAAATCCGACCGTTGGGTGCAGCGGAGGCCGGAGACCTCCGCCACGGATGTGGCATATACATTGTTTGTTTGTTGCTTGATTGAGCAACTAATGTCTTGCATCGGAGCCTCGCCTATCGTCTTACATCGACCGAAGTAAACACATTGAACGGTCGAAGTAAACACGTTGAACGACCGAAGTAAGCACGTTGAACGACCGAAGTAAGACAACAAAAGGAGCCTGTTTACATGAGAAAAGGAGCCTGTTTCAACAACAAAAGGACAACTTTACGCCACCAATATCACCTTAATCTGAAAATTTTTATGTAAGTTTGCAAAAGCTACACCAACTATCACATCAACAAAACCGAATAAAGTCATGGCAGAACTGAAAGACAGATACATACGTTTCGACTGGGCAATCAAGCGACTGCTCCGCCAGAAAGCCAACTTCGGCGTGCTCGAAGGTTTCCTCACCGTGTTTCTCAACGACAAGGTGAAGATTGTGGAAATTCTTGAAAGCGAGGGCAACCAGCAGCGCGAGGACGACAAGTTCAACCGCGTCGACATAAAGGCGAAGAACTCCAAGGGAGAGATTATCATCGTGGAGATACAAAACACGAGCGAGCTTTACTATCTTGAACGCATCCTCTACGGCGTGGCAAAGGCCATCACCGAGCACATCGACCTTGGCAACACCTACCAGGAGGTGAAGAAGGTATACTCAATAAGCATCCTCTACTTCGACCTCGGCCGCGGCTCCGACTACCTCTACATCGGACAGAACAACTTTGTAGGTGTGCACACCAAGGACCACCTCATTATAAGCCGAAAGGAGGAGGGTGCTATAATACAGAGATACCCGGCTGAGATATTCCCGACATACTATCTCGTGCGCGTGAACAACTTCAACGAAGTGGCAAAGTCGCCTCTCGAAGAATGGATGCAGTATCTCAAGAGCGGCATCATCAACGAAAACACCACAGCCCCCGGACTGCGCGAGGCGCGCCAGAAACTGCAATACTACTCCATGAGTGACGCCGAACGCTATGCCTACGACGAGCACATCAACGCCATCATGATTCAGAACGACGTGCTCGGCAACGCACGCCAAGAGGGTCTTGAGGAAGGACGGGCCAAAGGACTGGCTGAAGGTCGGGAGAAAGGATTGGCTGAGGGACGTGAAAAAGGATTGGCTGAGGGACGTGCCGAAGAAAAGAAAGCGATGGCAAGGAAAATGCTTTCCGCAGGAATCAGCAAAGGACAAGTGGCTGAAATAACGGGATTAAGCGTAGAGAATCTTTAAGGCAGCATAGAAAATTACAACTTCATCCGTGGCGGAGGTCTCCGGCCTCCGCAGAAAGCAAATAATTGTAGTTAATGGGTGCAGCGGAGGCCGGAGGCCTCCGCCACGGATGGAGTTGCAAAATTATTTTTTGTCGCGCACACACCTAACCGACAATCCGTAAGCCTTGGCTGCGTCAGACCATCTCACTTGTTCGCCTCTAAATATGCACAGATAATTGGCATTGCTGCTGTTTTTACCGTCTGGGGTGCCGCTCCACAAATATGTGCGGCTGCCAACGTAATGCAAGCCTTCGCCATTGTTGTTGCTTTTATCTTCTTCTGAACCCTCTATACTGTTGTAGCTGTGTCCTCCGGTATAAGGCAGACCAAACTTTTTGTTGGTGTCCTCACTCAAATAAGTATATTTCCAGTCAGCATTGTCTATATGAGTAGCCTTGTCCAAGTCGGACAGTTCGGCTTCTGTCGGCACGTGCCATCCTGAGGGCGAGGGGTCGAAGAAACTCTTCGCTTTCGAGACATTCCATTCCGGGTTATTCCACTCACGGTTCTCCACGACACAGTCTGTCGCCCAGTTGTGAGTTGACTCCGAGCCTGTGTACACAAACCAATTTGGCTTGTAGACAGAGTTGACGTATGGCTGTGGCTCTTTAAAATATACCTGGCAGTCATATCCTGCGATGGATGTGCGCGGTATCGGGTCCTTGCGCCCGAACTGGTAGTACAGGCCGTAAGTGTTTTCCAAGTCGCTCATATCGTCGGTCAGCGCGCCCAGGTTGCGGTCCATGTATATGTCTTTCGTCTCGTTGCGTGGGTATGTTGCCCATTCCGCCTCTGGGTCATACGACGTGATCCACAGATGCCAGCTCCACAGATAGTCCTTGGAGCCGGGCTTTCTCACTCCTATCAGCACATTGCCCTCCTTGCCTTTTGTCTTGAAGGATATGGGCATGATGCCCTTGCCTGTGAATGAGGTTGACACATTGCCCTTCTCGTCGCAAAACTCGATAAGGTCTGAAGGTGATGTGCTCTGGCTCTTGTCGTCCCAAATGATTTCGGCAACCCATTCATCATTTCCTGTTATCTCGTTGGCTGTGTTATAGTGTTCCCAGAACTGGTTGACACGGTTGACGGGCACATAGTTTATCTTTTTCGTCAGCTTAGGGTTCACGATGTAGCAGTTGGCAGACTCGAAGCTCTCCACACGGCTGTCGGCAGCCACGTCGTGCGGCGACTGTATGGTCAGGGGCATCGTGTAGTGGCAGTTAGGCGTGATGTTGAAGTCATTGTACGTGTTGCTTCCGGGATAAAGCCGGTAGCGCAGCATAGAGCCGTCGCTCATGTTGATGCCGTAGATTTCAACAAAGGTGGCGTTGCTGGGGGCATTGGTGTTCTTTGAGGCAGGTGCGGTATTGGCTGTTGTGCCCCTTTGGTTGCGTGGCAGGTAGTAGGTGAAGGAAAGCTGCGACTCGCCGCCGTCCATGCAGATGTTGTCAATCGGCAGGTCGACATACTGGCACTCGCCATTTGCAGGGCACAGCGTGCTGCCGCTATAGTCGGCATCGTGCAGGACGTCAGCATACACCAATCTTGAAGGAACGTTGCGCACCTGGACTGACGTAAGCTTCACGTTCGAGTTGGCGCTGTTGGCCAACGTGACGGTGAGTTTCGCCACATTGCGGTGGAGCTTGAACTCAAGGCTGCTTGTCGTGCGGCTTATGTCTGCCACCATGCTGTTCATATACAGGCAGCCATCGGGATAGTCGGCTGTGGCCGAAGGGTTGTAAAGGCTGTTGAAATCCGTCACCGCCTTGCCATACTCTTTCAGCTGCGCCAGTGTGGCGGCATTGGTCTTCAGGTCAGCAGCAGAATTGTCGTGGGTATTGGCTATCAAGACACACTTGTACTTTGTGCCGTCAGCCTCGGGCACCGCCAGGTTGACAAACTTCCTGACGGTTTCCGTGGCTGTCTCGTTCTCCACATACACGGGATTGCCCAAGAGATTGCCATTCTCGTCGTACTCCAACAGCCAGAAGTCCTTTATCTTGGCACTGACCACCTCGTCAGGCAACTTGCTGTCGTCCAACGCCCTTGTCGCGCCGTCAGCCACCTCCGACTCAGAGGCGACACTCGCCGTAAGCATCACACGCGACAACTCGCCACTGCTTGCGCTTTCACTGAATATGGCTTCGGAACAGGAAGAAAAAAAGACAAGACTTGCCAAAGCCAATATAATAGAAGAATATCTATAACTCATATTCCTATGTGTTTTTTGGTTTTAAAAAGAAATCATATTGTAAGGTCGTCAAGCACGACATCACATAGTCTGGTCGTCAAGCGTGACGCTGTTCCAGTCGTCCGATTTTGTGACCGTAACATAAAACCCTTCGCCATTGATTCTCAGCGACAGCATATAATTGCTGCCTGCCGACGGCTTTGGGAGTTCAACAATCTGTTCGGGATAATTGTGCTTTTCAGTGGATAATGAGACCTTCAACTTTGCCACGGGTTCAAGATACAATGGCTTGCCAACCGTTGAACCGTCAACGCTGGCTGGCGCGTCTGCCGTTATGAAGTCATAGCTTGGCGTGCTGCCGGCATCGGCAAGACCAAATGTCAAGGTGCCTGTCCTAAGATCCAATGTCGCCTTGTCGTGCGCCACGTTCTGCGCGTCGGCTCCAGCAACAGACAGACCCGTAACCTTTGCGTCCGACTCCAGTCCGTCACCTCGCAACAGCCTTACCCTCAGCCTCATCAGTTTATGGCTGAACGCAAGCGACACGCTGCCTGGCGCATCCTTGCCGCTGTCGCGCCTCACGCCGTCGCCAAGCCCGGCATACATGATGTCGCAAGAGCCGATGTTGCTCCACGTTACGGTAGGCGACTGGCCTGTCCCTTCTGACGCGACTGCATAAGACACTGTATTGGATACGGGATAGGACACCGGATAGTATGCGAAAAAAGCAAGGTCGCCATCCACGGGCCAGTACTTTACGGGGGAGTATGACCAACTGGCTCCATCATACTCCACTTTCTGATTGCTCATGAAATCCTTGACATTGCCGTTCCACGCACATTCGGGACGATAGTAGGCATACACGCCAAAGACGTCGCCACTGGTGAATGTAGTCGTAACGTTGTTCTCTTCGGTGCGCGTCGCCACGTCGTCCTTGCCCCACTTGCTTAGTGCCGAGAAACTTATTGGCACACCGGTCGGCGTGTTGTCACCACCGCCATCAGAACACGAGACAAAAAACTGCGACACCAACATCATTCCTGAAAGCAGGAAAACATCAGATGTATTCATCGTATTATGTTTTATTAAAGCGTTGTATTACGTATTATTAAAGTTTATCCTTTGCAAAAATACAAAATATATTGAAAATGAGGAACATTAAGTGCCGTTTTATCTTCATAATATGAGATTTTTTGTGTAAGTTTGCAAAAACGAAATTATTATAAGGAGGAACCATACAATGGCTGCTACAAAAAAGTATCTGGACCCGAAAGCCGACCTGACATTCAAAAAGATATTCGGTGAGCACAAGGACCTGCTCATCAGTCTCATCAATGCCCTGCTGCCGCTCAAGGACGACGAGCAGGTGGAGGACGTGGAGTACCTTACCCCCGAGCTGGTGCCCGACAATTACGTCGGCAAGAACAGCATTGTTGACGTGAGGTGCCGCGACGTCAAAAACCGCCAGTTCCTCGTGGAGATGCAGATGCTCTGGACTCCAGCATTCCAGCAGAGAGTGTTGTTCAACGCGTCAAAGGCGTTTGTACGCCAGCTCGGAAAGAAACGCAAGTTTGAGACCCTGCAGCCGGTGTATTCGCTGAACCTTGTCAACGAGGTGTTCATGAAGGACTATCCCGACGAGTTCATCCACAACTACAACATAGTACACGACCTGCACGACGACAAAATTATCGAGGGTTTGCACTTCACGTTCATCGAACTGCCGAAGTTTCAGCCACAGTCAATCAAAGAGAAAAAGATGGCGGTGTTGTGGCTAAAGTTCCTGACGGAGATTGACGAGAACACAACCCAGGTTCCACAGGAACTGCTGGACAACCCCGAGACATGCAAGGCACTGGAAAGCGTGGAAGAGTCTGCCATGACAAAGGAGGAACTCTGGGCATATGATGACTTCTGGGACAAGTTGGGAGCGGAGCGCCTGTTGTTTGTTGACTCAAACAAAATAAGCAGGGAGGAAGGAAGAAAGGAAGGAATTGCGGAAGGACGTGCGGAAGGACGTGCGGAAGGCGAACTCGCCAAAAGTAAGGAGATAGCCCGCAACCTGCTGTCGCTCGGAATACCTGTCGCCAAGATTACTGAAGCCACTGGATTGACACAGGAACAGGTGGAGAATCTAAGCAAGTAACACTGTGGCGGAGGTCTCCGGCCTCCGCTGCAACCAGAATATGAGATTTTTTGTGTAAGTTTGCAAAAACGAAATCATTATAAGGAGGAACCATACAATGGCTGCTACAAAAAAGTATTTGGACCCGAAAGCCGACTTGACATTCAAAAAGATATTCGGTGAGCACAAAGACCTGCTCATCAGCCTCATCAATGCCCTGCTGCCGCTCAAGGACGACGAGCAGGTGGAGGATGTGGAGTACCTTACCCCAGAGCTGGTGCCCGACAATTACGTCGGCAAGAACAGCATCGTCGACGTGAGGTGCCGCGACGTAAAAAACCGACAGTTTCTGGTGGAGATGCAGATGCTTTGGACTCCAGCGTTCCAGCAGAGAGTGCTGTTCAACGCGTCAAAGGCATTTGTACGACAACTCGGCAAGAAGCGCAAGTTCGAGACCCTGCAACCGGTATACTCACTGAATCTTGTGAACGAGGTGTTCATGAAGGACTATCCCGACGAGTTCATCCACAACTACAACATCGTACACGACCTGCACGATGACAAGATTATTGAGGGTTTGCACTTCACGTTCATAGAACTACCGAAATTCCAGCCACAGTCAATAAAAGAGAAAAAGATGGCGGTGTTGTGGCTCAAGTTCCTGACAGAAATAGACGAGAACACAACCCACGTTCCACAGGAACTGCTGGACAATCCCGAGACAAGCAAGGCACTGGAAAGCGTGGAGGAGTCGGCAATGACAAAAGAGGAACTCTGGGCATACGATGACTTCTGGGACAAGCTGGGCGCGGAGCGCCTGCTGTTTGTTGACTCAAACAAAATAAGCAGGGAGGAAGGAAGAAAGGAAGGAATTGCGGAAGGACGTGCGGAAGGACGTGCGGAAGGACGTGCGGAAGGCGAACTTGCCAAAAGCAATGAGATAGCCCGCAACCTGCTGTCACTCGGAATACCTGTCTCCAAGATTATTGAAGCCACTGGATTGACACAGGAACAGGTGGAGAATCTAAGCAAGTAACACTGTGGCGGAGGTCTCCGGCCTCCGCTGCAACCAAACAATAACAGACAGCCCCACACGGAACGTCGGACTCCCGTCCGACGCACCGCAGGTAATGCTATACCAATAAACTAATGAGAAATTGCTCTTTTCACGAATCTTTGACTGCTATATCTGAAGGGATTTTGTGCGCCTACGGCGCGGATTTCTAAGGATTTGGCGAGCAAGCTCGCCGCGCTTGGCGCACTGTCTACACATTATTATTTGACCTCAGATATGCAAACACTCCTATCGTGTCGCCATCATCGAATGTCTTATTTTTGGCTGATTATCAACACGTTACAATATTGTCTGATTTTAGCACGATAAAGAAGTCTTACTAAAACTTTATTGACACGAAAAAAAAGAAGAACATAATGTCCTCATTTCCAATATATTTCGTATATTTGCATATACATTCTGTGTCTCTTACAAAGAGACACAGAAACGCTCTCTCAACAAAACAAGAATTGTATATGACAAAATACAACAAGATTTATCACGTCTTCTTTAGGTCATGCCTTACGCTCATGCCTTTCCTCACCGTCTCCTGCTCCGACAACAGCACCGAGGATAACAAACCTGCACCCAACGACACAACCATAAACTTCTCCGCCATGCAACAATGGGATGAGAGCAATGAGACAAGAGCCGACGAGACCACAACCACAAGCCGTTTCAGCAGCGGTGCACAAATCGGCGTGTTCGCCTACTACAACGACAGCCAAACGCCCGACTTCATGAACAACCAAATGGTAAGCACAACGGACGGAATGACGTGGAAGTATGAGCCGGTGAAGTACTGGCCGACGGGGGCTGGTGACCAGATAGATTTCTATGCTTATAGTCCATACCGAGCCGCTGATGACGACACACTAAAGTTCACTAATGACAATGGAAAACCAATAATAACCTATGACAATCTCACTGCCAATATTGACCTTATGGCAGCAGAAGCCCCAAAGCAAATGTATGCCAATGGTAAGAATGGAATTGAACTAAAATACAAACATTTGTTGGCAAGAATAAGGTTTAAGTTCACCGTTGTGGAAAGCACAAATGATGATAAAGGATACAAACCTGTTGTACATATCCTTCGATACAAAGTTCCACATATTAAAGCGTCTTTCAGCTACAAATATTCAGAAAGCGAAAATACTCCAACATTAGAAAACTTAACAAACGATGGCATCATCAATATTGAACGAACCGTGAACGTTGCTGCAGGCAAACCTGCAACAAGTACAGGGACAGATATTGATGAATTTACAGCATATCTGTATCCATGCTCATTTCCTTGTGCGGAAGATGGTATAAGTCCTGGAGAATTTATTTTTTCGCTGAATAATATTGAATGTAAATACTCCATACCAGACAGCGAAAAAATGATAACAGTATATAGTGGAAAATCATACACTGTAAATTTCAATATTAAACGGAACGATAGCTCAACCAATTATTTCATAACGTCTTATTCTATTTGGGAAGATGGCGGTGAATACAAAGGTGAGTTGAAATAAGTATAAAATATACGTTTATGAAAATCAAGAATTTATATACTCTTATCACATTTTGCATAACATTCATGTTTTTGTCGTGTGATTCATTAGAGAACACTTTTAATAATTTGACAAATTCCAATAAGGGAAACTTTGTCATATCTAAAAATGTTGACAATAGCATATGGATCACAAGAGGAACAGATTCATGTGCAAATTCGATAAGTTCAGTCGGAGACATGACTGTTTCTTTGTCAGAAAAAGAATGGGATGAAAGTTCCGAAACAAGGGGTAATGTTACTGGCGATGAGTATCGATGGGATGATGGAGCATGCATATCTTTGTATATGACAAAGTCTACTGAAAATAAGGCCGTTGAAGGGCTTATAGACGTGCCTTTTGACCCTAATACATACAAGACGTATACTTTATACCGTCCTTATGATGACAATGAAGGACACTCCGGCAGTAATAATGAACAAACTGTTAATAATACAGCATTTTTCTTCAATAGTAAGAGTGGAATCAATGCGGACAATCTGAAATCTGAACATTTGGACTTTTATGGTTACGCCCCAAGACCATACGATAGATACAGCAACAACCTATACTATAAAAAGACAAGTATCATAAGTTTAGAGGCGGCACACAGTCATAATGCAGAAGACTGGAGCAAACTTCCGTATATATTTGAAGACATTCAGACTGATGATAATTTGTCGTTTCATGACATTATGTGTTCACTGCCTGAAAATTCAAGTGAGGACTGGTATGGCAATATCGGGAAGACGGAAAATGATAATGTGCAACTGCGTTTTAAGCACATGTTTAGTCTGTTGAATATAGAGATTGACAAAGGAAATGTATATGATAAAGACGGACTTAAAGATTGTAATATAAGTGAGATTTCTATCTCCGGATCAGAGATAAGCACAGAAGGCACACTTGACATACAATCCTGTTCAACATCTAAGACCAATATTGACAATGCTGAAATTAAGCGTGTTTTTAATGGCGTGTCAATAAAAGACAAAAGCTTAAAAACTTATATGATACTACAGCCTACAGGTGATTATGAAGGAATGTCTGATGATGAAAAGAACAAACGCTTTATCATAACGTGTGTAGTAGACAACATACCATTCAAGTGTTCTTTGCCTGATATAAAATTGGAGGCAGGAAAGAAATACAATCTGAAACTCAAATTAGCTCCAAGCGCAGGACTTGTGTTCCGGGTATGGAATGGAGCAAAGGTTGAAATGAAAGACGGCAGTTCGATAGAGGCAGGAGAACATGAAGTGTTCGGCTCTGCCTCCTCACAATCGTTTAAGGTTTCCACAACAGACAATAATACCCAAATATTGAAAGTATTGTGCAATGGAAAGGACATAACAAATGCAGAAAATGAATACACCTTGACAAACAATGAAGACAGTAAGGTTTATTGTGACATAGTTACGACTCCTGCTGTATGGTATTGTACGCCAAATGACATGAGAATACACTTTGATGCTATCTGGAACAACAAATATAACAGTTACTCTGATAATAATTATAAGGACTGGGAAAATTGTAATGTGTGGAGTGATTTGAGTGGCAATGGCAATGACGGTACTCTTAAATCCTTTGACCAAACAGATGAGTCGGGCTGGAATAATATAGGTCTTTGTTTTGATGGAATAAATGATATTGTTACATATCCGGGAAATATAAACCATGATACGTATACTATTGAATTGTATTTAAGAGTATCGTTGAAGAATCAAAAGTCGTTTGCAAGAATGACTGCCGAGGGAAAAGAATATCCGTGCTATTTTATAGATCAAGGCAATTTAGCTCTGTATGCGCATGGGTATCAAGGAGTTCTCTACAAGATTCAAGAATCGGACAATGTGGACAGCGACCATATAACGCAATTTGACTTTGTGTATAAAAGTTCAGATAATAGTGTTAATGTATATATTGACGGAAGATACAAAACAACACAGCATGTATCTGGGCAAAAGGCTATACCTATCCCTATAGCATCATTAGGCAACCGTATACAAGATAATACACGCGCTTTAAGAGCCACATACTATAGTTTCATTATGTATGATACAGCTCTTGACGAAGAACAAATAAAGCAGAATTATGAGATTAATAGAAACCGCTTTGAGAAATAACATTGTCTTTTCACGAAGATCTCGTTTATCATAAGTTATGGGGCGTCGGACAGGAGTCCGACGTTCCTATTGTGGTGGCGTAAACTGGCATCACATGTCGTCCACCGACAGACACCCAACATTTATTTTCATGCCCTTCATTTCGGGGCATACCGACAGCATGTAGTCCACTTTCTCGCGCAACAGCTGCTCGTCATACTTGTCGAGGTTTCTCTTCACCTCGTAAACATCGGCAATGCCGTCAATCTCGTTCACGGCAACAATGTCAATCTCGTGCTCGCCCTTGCGGTCCCAAAACTGTCCCACCGACGTGTAACGCTGGCTCTCCATGAGCCTCTGCCTGAAATAGCGCTCAAGCATGAAACCCTCAAGCACGGGCATGTCGCGGTCAACAACGCGACTCAGCTGTGCCAGTGCGCCACATTCGATAAACCGCTGGTATTTGTAGAAAAAGCGAAACCAAACTGTAAGGAAGTTGTCGCTAATCACATACCGCACACTCTTAGTCTTAGGCTTCGAGAATATGGGGGTGTGACTGTCGATGATATTATAGTGGGTCTTCAAACGCTCTATATAGCCGCCGATTTCCTTTATACCCGTGATGTTCTCTATCTGCGCCCTTGTCACCTCGCCATCAGCGATGCACGAAAGGATGGAGAAATAGCGGGCATAATCAGCACCGAACTCTTCGATGAGCAGGTTCTTGCCCTCGTTTATAAAAGGAGAGTCCTCCTCTGTGAGCATTGAAAGCATCCTTTCTGACGTGAAACACCCATTGTTCATAAGCAGTCCCACATACCATGCCACGCCATGTGTCATGGTGTACAGAGTGAGCAAGTCGCGGTTGTTGTAATGGGGATTGTAGTCGCCAAGTATCTCCTTCTGCACATCCGTGTCAAACGCCTTAAGCCGTATCATCTGGTTGGCACGCGAGAAAAGCGGCTCCTTGCTGTCCTCAAATATCTTTTTCATCATTGAGTATACCGATCCGCTTATTATCAGGTTCATCCTGCTGCCAGCCTTGCCCAAATCCCACTCCCGCTGTATCTCGCTGAACACAGAAGGGTTTATGCGCAACCAGTCCTGAAACTCATCAATGACAACAGTAAAGCGCATTGACCGCGAAAGGAACATCAGTTGACGAAACAGCGACGCAAAGGTCACATGCTCACCAACAGGGACATTCAGCTTGTGCTCCGTCTCGTCAATGAAGTCGCGGCACAGCATCGGCTCAGACTTTCTCGCCACAAAAAAGTACAGCAATGGGGTGTCACCACCACAACGCAGCGCAAGTTCTGTCTTGCCGATGCGCCTTCTGCCTATAAGCACGGTCATCTGGGCCTCATCAGAACTTCGGTCATATATATTGGAGAACATTTGCAATTCTCTCTTTCTGTCATAGAATTTCATAAGCACATTGAGTTTTTACATTTCGCCATAAATAGTAATGGCCATTACCGTAATGGCCATTACTATTCTTCTTTGCAAAGTTACAATAAACATTTGCCACCGCAAAATCTTTACTGCTCATTCTTGCTGTTTTCAATATTAAATTGTAACTTTGCCTTCATGAAAAAATCTATTGACACAATGCGACAATTACCAACTATTAAAAAACACATCACCCGCGCTGTCAATGCCATAGGCTTGGCAGTGGCAACGGTCATAGCGTGCTTGGCCATGACAGCTTGCGACAACGACGATGACAACAACTACTCGGTATTCCCTATCAACCGACCCAACGCCCTCGTGACCATAAAGCCTGCTGCCGACGGCACGACTTTCTATATGCAGCTCGACGACTCAACACGCATCACCGCCACAAACATGGCGGCAGCGCCATACGGCAACCGCGAGGTGAGGGCGCTGACCAACTTCCGGATGCTTGCTCCAACAAGCGACCGCCACAACTACCAGGTCTACATAAACTGGATTGACAGCGTGCTCACCAAGGACATGGCTGCCGACCTCGGCACGGAGGGCAACGTGGCGAAGTATCATGACGACCCTGTGGAGATACTGCGCGACTGGACGGTGAGCGAGGACGGCTACCTCACGATACACTTCCGCACACAGTGGGCACCGACCGGCGTACCCCACTTCGTCAACCTCGTGGCAACAAACCCTGCCAACCCCTACGAGCTTACGTTCTTCCACAACGCACAGGGCGTGAAGGGCGGCTATTGGGGCGACGGCATCGTGGCGTTCCGACTGAGCCAGCTGCCCGACACCAAGGGCAAGACCGTTGACCTGACGCTGCACTGGCAGTCGTTCAGCGGCGCTAAGAGCGTGACGTTCAAGTATTCCACACGCAAGACCACCGACAAGATTCAGGGTCTGAGCTTCGCGCAGAGCGCACAGTTTGAGAAAGCCTTAAAATAGGACATGGCGGCACAAACACAAATAAAGACAATAACATTAAAAACAAGCTATAAAAAAACAGTAAACTCCAAAACAATTATGGAAGAGACAAAAGTAAAAGTCCCGTTGAAAGCTTTCAAGGGCAATGCCAAGGACTTGGTCTTCATCACCGTGGGCATCCTGCTCTATTCAATAGGCTACTGCGCCTACACACTGCCTGAGAAAGTAGTGATGGGAGGCGTGGCAGGCATCTCGGCGCTCACCTACTACGCCACGGGCATTCCTGCCGGACCTACCGTGCTTGTGCTCAACGTGCTGATGCTCGTCATTGCCATTTCCGCACTCACCAAGCAGTTCTTCTGGCGCACCATAATCGGCGTGGGCATAATGTCGGTGTTCATCAGTATCCTGCAGCCGTTCTTCGCCGCACACCCGATAATGACACCGGGCGACGACAAGTTCATGCACGTGCTCATATCCGGATTGCTTGGCGGCGCAGGACTTGGACTCGTGTTCTCACACAACGGCTCGACAGGCGGCACCGACATCATCACGATGCTGCTCAACAAATACTTCCGCGTGAGCTTCGGACGGGCCATACAGTTTGTCGACTGCACCATCATCGCTTCCTCCTACCTGCTCTTCCACAGCGTCGAGACAATCGTCTACGGTATCGTGTTCACGCTCGTGGCAAGCTTCACGTGCGACTACATCGTGAACGGCACGCGACAGACAGTGCAGTTTCTCATCATATCAAAGAAGTACAAGGACATTGCCGACATCATCAACCACCGCGTACACCGTGGCGTGACGCTCGTCGAGGGCAAGGGATGGTACAGCAAGAACGACGTTGACATACTAATCGTGCTCACACGCAAGTATGAGTCGCAGGATGTGTTCAACCTCATCAAGGAAATCGACCCCGACGCTCTCGTGTCGCAGACGTTCTGCCATGGCGTGTTCGGCGAGGGATTCGACAAAATAAAGTAAGCATTATAAATGAACCGGAAAATTCTGAACATCGCACTCCCTTCCATCGTCTCCAACATCACCATTCCTCTGCTTGGACTCATCGACACCGCCATATCAGGCCACATGGGTTCGGCTGTTTACATAGGGGCAGTGGCTGTGGGAAGCATGATATTCAACGTAATCTACTGGGTTTTCGGTTTTCTGCGCATGGGCACGAGCGGCATGACGTCACAGTCGCTCGGCAGCCGCGACCTCGACGGCGTGGCTTCGCTCCTGGCGCGTTCGATGGCGGTGGCTTTGGGAATAGCTGCCGCCATAATTGTGTTGCAAGTGCCGATAGGCAACATCGCCCTCGCGCTTGTCAACCCCACTGCCGACATACGCTCTGAAGCCTGCGCCTACTTCCGCATCTGCGTGTGGGGCGCGCCAGCCATGCTGTGCCTATACAGCCTCACGGGGTGGTACATAGGTATGCAAAACACGCGGTTGCCGATGTTCATCAGCATCCTGCAGAACGTGGTGAACATCATCGCCAGTCTCACATTCGTCTATGGCATGGGCATGAAAGTGGAGGGCGTGGCTCTCGGCACACTCACGGCGCAGTATGCCGGACTTCTCGTGTCGCTATTGCTATGGAGCCGCACATATGGACAAAGGCTCTTCTGCCGCATACGCTGGCGCGAGATAATCGACGGAGTGGCGATGAAGCGTTTCTTCACCGTCAACCGCGACATATTCCTACGCACGTTGTTCATCGTGTCGGTGAACTTCTATTTCCTCTCTGCCGGGGCATCGCAGGGCACCATTGTGCTCGCCGTCAACACCCTGCTCATGCAGCTCTTCACGCTCTTCTCCTACGTGATGGACGGATTTGCCTATGCAGGCGAGGCGCTTTGCGGACGGCTACACGGCGCAGGCAACAAACGCGAGTTCCACCGCACCATCAAGCGGCTTTTCGCCTGGGGCACGGCTCTCTCGCTTGTCTACACACTGGTGTATGCCCTCGGCGGCAACGCCTTCCTCGCGCTGCTCACCAACGACCATGCCGTGATTACCGCGTCTGGAGCTTATTTTCCATGGGCGGTGCTCATTCCCCTTTGCGGAATGGCAGCCTTCATCTGGGACGGAGTGTTCATCGGCATCACTGCCACACGCGGAATGCTCGTGTCGTCGGTAGTGTCTGCCATGCTGTTCTTCATCATTTACATCGCCCTGCGGCATGAGCTCCACAACCACGCGCTGTGGATGGCATTTCTCGTGTATCTCGCCATGCGCGGAGTGATGCAGACCGCGATTTTCAAGAAACTGAAACTATAAAAATTTTAAACTATTTCATTTTTTCTATGCGATACAAATGTGCTTTGACTATAGCCGGAAGCGACAACGTTGGCGGCGCCGGCATACAGGCTGACATCAAGACGATGTCGGCGCTTGGAGTATATGCGGCATCGGCGATAACAGCCGTGACCGTGCAGAACACTCTCGGCGTGTACGACATCGAGGCACTGAGACCCGAAATTGTAGGCGGACAGATACGTGCCGTGATGGATGACATAGCTCCAGTAGCTGTGAAAATAGGCATGGTGAACGATGCCGCAACCATACACGCCATTGCCGAGGCGCTGAAGGCTTATCACGGAACTGCGGACTCCCGGCCGCAGACTCAGCCAAAAGAGGAAAGCGCCGAAGGTGTAGCGATTGTTGCCGACCCCGTCATGGTGTCGACAAGTGGATACCGTCTGATGCAGGAGAATGCGCTGCAGGTGTTCCGCACGGAACTCATGCCTCTCGCCGCACTGCTCACGCCCAACGTGCCCGAGGCAGAGATTCTTGCTGGCATGAAGATAGAGAATGTTAACGACATGGACCGCGCCGCTGACAAGATTTGCCGTGAAGCAAAGTGCGACGTGCTCATCAAGGGCGGACATCTCGACGGCGCAACGAAGACCGACATTCTATATCACGACGGCAAACGCATTGCCACCTACGAGGCACGGACAGTAGACACACGCAACACTCATGGCACCGGCTGCACCCTCTCCTCAGCCATCACTGCCCACCTGGCTCTCGGCTACGGCATGGCCGACGCCATAAGCCGTGCCAAGGAATATCTCTACAAGGCGCTTGAGGCCGGCAAAGATGTGGAAATTGGCAAGGGACATGGCCCTGTGAACCATTTCTTCGCGCCCAAAAGCCTGGTAATAGAAAAATAAGTTACTAAAATATTGCAAAATAAAAAAAACAACAGATGATACAATTTATAACCCACAAGAACGAACGATTCGGATATGTTGACGGCGCGCGCATGGCTCTCGAAGGCGGTTGCCGATGGATACAGCTGCGCATGAAGGATGCCACCGACGACGAGGCACGCCCGCGTGCCATCGAAATAAAGCAGCTCTGCAAGCAGTACGGAGCAAAGTTCATCATCGATGACCGCGTTGCACTTGTCAAGGAAATTGGTGCCGACGGTGTGCATCTCGGCAAGAATGACATGCCAGTTGACGAGGCGCGCCGCGTGCTCGGCTCCGACTTCATCATCGGCGGTACTGCCAACACCTTCGAGGATATCGAACGGCTTGCCCGACAGGGTGCCGACTACATAGGTTGCGGTCCGTTCCGCTTCACAACCACAAAGAAAAACCTCTCGCCAGTGCTCGGTCTTGAAGGCTATGCCGACATCGTCGACCGTATGCACAAGGCTGGCATAACGCTGCCGATAGTCGCTATTGGCGGAATTCTCGAAGAGGACATACCAGCGATAATGCGGACGGGCGTGACGGGAATTGCCGTGAGCGGAGCCATACTGAATGCGGACGACCCTGTTGAGGAAATGAAGAGATTTATAGGAGGTACGGCTAAAAAAAAAGCGCTATGAGAATAATTGCAATAACACTACCCAACTTTTTCCCCGGCGAAGCCTCAGCCATCGACGCTCTCTTCGCCGAGGACTCTATCGACTTGTTGCATCTGCGCAAACCCGACTCGTCAACCGACGACTGCCGCCGCTTGCTCGACGCAATCAGCAATGAATGGTTGCCGCGCATCGT
>JBNMLZ010000045.1:0-16155 GCA_050875085.1 Prevotella sp.
GTTAGCTTTTTTTAAGTCCTCGATGCGCAGGTTCTTTTCTTCTATCACCATTTTCAGAGCCTTTATTTCTGCCTTCAATGTGGTGACATCAGTGTTGACAAAACTGCTGTTTACGACATTGTGGTGTCCGCTTACTGTCGGTGTGTCCGAAGTAGTGTCCGACTTTATTAGGAAATCTTCAACGCTGCAATCCAGTATTTCTGCCATTTTTACAAGGGTTGACACGCGCACATCAGGGCGAATTTCAAAATAAGCTGGTGTCTGATGTGTGTTCTCTCCCCATAGTTTCTTAGAGAATACGCGGTCTGACATGCCTGATTGCTGCAGAAGTTGCTTCAAGCGGTCTGTACTGATGGTTGAATACTCGTATTTCATATAATAAATGTTAATTGTCTGTATTTAATTGGATTTATACCCTGTTTATTGTTGGAATATTCCTTTTTTATTACTACTTTTGCAACAAAATTAGTAAGTAAATCTGTAACAAACAAGAAAATGGAGACTAAAATCAATTCGCTGAACCTGCAGGATTACTATGCAGCTCTTACCAAAAAGGAGAAGTCAAAGTTGCTGGCTTTCCTTGCTGCCAACTACGGCATGAACTATAGCACGGTGCGAAGCAAGCTGTCCGGACAGAAATATGTTGTCATGAACACTCTCGACCGTATGGCTATCAACGAAGCAATAACAAAGGAGGCATTATGGAGACATTAGAGTTTTTCACGTCGCCCGACGGTTCCGTCTACTACAAGAAGCCGGGCGAGGAGTCAAGGAGGTTGACAAAGTTCAACACCGACATCGTTGATCCGCTGCATGACATCATCAAGCAGCGGTTCCCGGAGTGCTATGCCGCGCTTGCCAAGCTCTACCGGCGCAACAAGTTCAAGATTGTGGAGCGGTTTGTGCGCTGCAACTTCGGCGAGCACGACCTTCTCACGCAAGACATCGACCACGATATTCTGAATTTTGAGGAGGTGCGCTGCCCTCTGCGTGGCATGTGCGAGTATGAGCGGGTGATATGCAAGCCAAAGACTATGGTCAACCTGTCGAGGTGTGAGCGCGAGATTGCCGACCTTTATCTCCAGGGGCTTACGTTCACTGCCATTGCCGAGCGTCTGCATAAAAATCCGCAGACTGTCAAGGTGCAGCTCATGCGTGTCAGAAAGAAGTGCGGCGTTACGCATTGCCGCGACATCATACGGGTTCTGAGGCTTAACAACTACTGATGCGACCTCTGAAGTGTGATGCTTGCAGCAAGGTGCGCCACTGCATTAATGGCAGATGGTGTACAGTGAAGAATATTTATGTAGAATACTTAAACCATATAGATTGCGATTATGAAGAAGATGTTGACAATAGATGACTATGTAGAGTTCACCGACAATTTGAAGGAGACTGGCCAGCTCTCCAGCGACTTCCATATTATTCAGTACAAAGACGGCTGCTGCCTCGGCGTCAACGGCAAGAGCCGCGAGTTTGAGGACAGTGCGCTCGACATGAATGACTATATATTTTGGAATGAAGGTGGCCATGCGCACAAGCTCATTAATGCCGAGTCACGTTCGGTGGTTTACAACGACAACGGCGATTTGGTCGTGCAGTATGCTCCGGCACTCGTGCCTTGTTCTGAGCTCAATCATCCATACAGCGATGAGGTTGCCAAGGGGCTTGTTGAATACACGTTAGGCCGCCTTATGAGTTTATGCGACCGTGAAGACCGCATCTGGTTTGCTTTCATCTCCGAGCGACATCAAGAGGGGCCTTTGACTGCATGGGTTGGAGGCAATCGCAGCAACCTGGTGTCGGCTTTTTGGTCGTTGATCAGAAAGGACAAACAAATTGCCGGGCTTATACACGATGCTATAGAACAGGTAGTAAATGGCGACGCGCCGACCGACACTTCCGTTTCGTGACCGTGTGATTATGCGACTCCCGTCACCATGCCTGCGGCGTTTTTGCCGTGGGCATGGCTCTCGATATATTTGCACCCCGAAGATATAACCCACAGCGAATATGATTACAGTAGAACAAATTCTTAATGCCACTCACGGGGGCTTGGACATCATCCTCTCCATATATCCCCAGGCGCGCGAGAGTGTGGAGAATAAGAACAAGAAATTCTCCATACGCAACGAGCGCACACCATCGGCATCCCTCCGGCAATACAACTCCAAGCGCTACGGCGAGATATGGCAGGTGACCGACTTCGGCGGTGAAGGCCGTGGCGAGAACGCCGTCGATATATTCATGCGCGAGAACGGCTACGACCGCTCACGCTTCAATGAGGCGATACTGCAGCTCGCGGCGCAGTTTAACGTGCGCGACGAGCTTAACCGCTCCGTCAACCGCCCGGAGATACGCCAGCGCGACGCCCGCTCTGACGAGCGCGACGGCTCGCGCTCCTTCGAGCTTAACGAGCGTTTCACCGAGGCTGAGCTGAAGGCTCTCGGTCCGAGGGTCACGCAGGCTGATGTCGACGCGCTGCACTGGCACTCCGTCAAGTGGATAACCAATGTCAAGGACCGCCGCGTCACGGTCAAGTACTCCACCGAGCATTATCCGATATTCATGCGTGAGTGTGTTGTCCGCGAGGCGGTGGGCGACCAGCCTGAGCAGAAGTTTTACAAGGTGTATGAGCCTTTCAACTGCGACAAGGGCTTCCGCTTCTCCTACACGCCTGCAGGGGCGAAGCCGCGCTTCTACATCAATGGACTCTCTGAGCTGAAGAAGGCTTACCGCGACTTCAACGCGCAGCAGGAGAAGGAGTGGAACGCCGCCCATGACGGCGACAAGCCCTACAAGGAGCAGAAGCTGCCTGAGGCTGTCATCTGCTCCGGCGAGCGCGACTCGCTGTGTTGCCACTCTATGGGCTACCGCCCGCTTTGGTTCAACTCCGAGACCTACCAGCTTTCCGCCGACGAGTACAAGGAGATAATGAAGTATGTTGAGGTGCTCTACAACATTCCCGACATCGACGAGACCGGCCGCCGCAAGGGGCGCGAGCTTGCCCTGCGCTTCATCGACATCCACACGGTGTGGCTGCCTGACAAGCTGCAGACCTACAAAGACAACCGTGGCAAGCCTCGCAAGGATCTGCGCGACTGGCTTGAGATTCATCCTGAGCGCAAGGACTTCCGCAACTTGCTCAAGGTGGCCATGCCTGCCAAGTTCTGGGTGTCGTACACCAACAAAGACGGCAAGCAGAAGCACGAGATCGACACGGCTTGCCTCTACAATTTTCTTCAGCTCAACGGCTTCTATGCCTTGCACGACGAGAACTCGCTCGTCACGCAGTTCATACGCATCGAGGGCAACATCGTGCGCCGGGTCAACGTCAAGGACATCCGCGAGTTCATACGCCGCTGGGTGGTCGACCGCTTCGAGGACCGCACCATCCTCAACCTCGTGCTCAACACCACCAAGCTGTCGCCTGCCGCGCTCGACTCACTGCAGGAGATCGACCTCGACTTCACTTCCTACACGCCCAACTCGCAGTACTTCTTCTTCCCCAACAAGACTGTCGAGGTGTGCCGCCCCACTGAGGATTGTGCCAACGGCGTGCATGAGTATGATCCGGGCGCCGACGGCTTGCACAACTTCGTGTGGGAGGATGATGTCATTCCCCACCGCTTCAAGCTCCTTGGCGACATGTTCCGCATCAGCAAAGTCACGGCCGACGACGGCTCCGAGCAGCTCGACATCGACATTCTCGACACGCGCAGCCACTTCTTCGGCTACCTTATCAACACGTCGCGCCTGTACTGGCGAGAGGAGACTGAGCAGCGCTTCGGCGACGACCGCGAGGCTGCCGCTGCCTATGCCAAGGCTAATCCCTTCCGCATCGACGGCGAGGGGCTGCAGCCCTACGAGGTGCACGAGCAGAAGCTCAACCTCATCAACAAGATTTTCACCTTCGGCTACATGCTCCACCGCTACAAGGACTCCGCGCGTCCGTGGGCTCCGCTGGCTATGGACAACAAAATTGGCGAGGAGGATGAGTGCAACGGGCGAAGCGGCAAGTCGTTCTTCTTCAAGGTGCTGTCGTTCATGATGAAGACCGTGAAGCTCAGCGGGCGCAACCCCAAGCTCATGGACAACCCGCACGTGTTCGACCAGGTGACGCAGTTCACCGACCTTCTGCTCGTCGACGACTGCGACCGCTATCTCAACCTCGGACTTTTCTACGACAACATCACGTCCGACATGACTGTCAACCCAAAGAACAACCGCTCGTTCACCATTTCCTTCGACGAGTCGCCCAAGATGGCGTTCACCACCAACTATGTGCCGCAGGATTTCGGCCCGTCCACCAAGGCGCGCTCGCTCTACATGGTATTCAGCGACTGGTACCACGAGAAGACTGAGGACAACGACTACCACGAGACGCGCTCCATCCGCGACGACTTCGACAAGACTCTCTATGCCTACGACTACACCGACGAGGAGTGGAACAACGACATCAACTTCTTCCTCCAGTGCTGCCGCTTCTATCTCTCCGTCAAAGACTCTGGCATGAAGCCGCAGCCGCCTATGTCGAACATGGAGAAGCGGCATCTGAAGGCCACTATGGGATCCAACTTCGAGGACTGGGCCTCCGGCTACTTCTCCATCGAGGGCGGACACCTCGACGACTACATCGCCCGCGACGAGGCGTTCAACGACTACCAGCGCTATTCCAACGTCAACCGCATCACCATGCAGGCGTTCACCCGTAAGCTCAAGTCGTTCTGCAAGCTCTGCCCGTGGATCGACTGCATGAACCCTCCAGAGCTGTGCAACTCCGGCGGACGCATACAGAGGGCTGTGCAGGTGACTCCTGAGCTGCGCAAGACCAAGGACATGATTTATGTGCGCTCTCTGCCCCAGGAGCAGCCCCAGGAGCCTCCAACTGAGCAGCCCCTGCCGTTCGGCGAGGCTGAAGACGAAAGGCCGTTCTAAGGCAAATCTCCCGCAAATCATTTCGCTTTATATCTTCAATAGGGTCAAGGCGGACTGCCAGGCTTCAGAGCCTGCTGCAGTCCGCCTTTTTCGGCTTGCCACAACCTGTAGCCATTGTTCCATATTTCCACAGGCGGCTTCAAGAGTAATATTGGCGACGGCTCCGGCTTTCTCCCCGACACCCCTCTATTTTGTCCCAAAACTTTGTGATTTTGGAATAGGGTGTTCGCAAAAAGAGAAAAGTACTATAAATAAAGGGGTTTAGGCTTGTCACAACTTGTCACAAACTGCTGTCACATCTTTGTCACAACTTCAAAAACTTTGCAACAGCTCCATTGCCGATTCTCTCCAAAAAGTTTGTGATGGCTCATCACAAACTTGTGACAAGAAGTTGCAACCGCATAAACATCTGATATTCAAGCCTTTCATTTTTCGCCGTCACGTGTCACAACTTCACAAACTTTTCGTGCAAAATCATAACACACTCAGCTGACAACTCACGGGGAGACCGCAAGACACAGCAGAAAAGCAATATTTTATCCTTATAAAGTAGGATAATTGTTCTAAAATTCCTACTTTTGCAGGTAAAATCATATCATCTATGTCCAATTACGTTGTCTATCTCAAGCTCAAGCCTTTCATCGCCCAGTGGCTCACGTTCCACTACGGCTCGCCGGTGCGCTTTCCCGACCAGAGCGTCGAGAATGCCTGCATCCGCCGGTTCCTCACCAAGCAGCCTTCCGCCTCGCCCCATGTCGGCCAGCCGGGAGAGGTGGCGGTGTGCATTCCCGACTCCAAGCAGAAGCCGGTCGTCACCTACAACCACCTCGGCGCACATGCCCGCGCCGCCGTTGCCGAGTGCATCGAGGACACTTTCCGCCTACAGCTCTGGCACGATCTCAACGACGTGCGCCTGCTGCGCTGCCCGCTCATGACTGCCGTGCGCGCCTGGTGCGAGAACAACGGCATAAGCATCGACCACGACGACACCATCAAGATGCGCTTCCAGCGTATGCGCGGAGCCTATCTCAAGGCTGGTGTCGACCTGAGGCGCACTACCCGTGAGCACGACAAGAATTAAATGTTAATAAACCTATAAATCCTACCGACAAGATGCCCGATTTTGTTCACGGGCGTTCGTTGCCGTTCGCTTGGCAAAAAGGAGTCCTTTTCGCATCAAAAAGGAGCCCTTTTCACATCAAAAACGGCCCCTTTTTGATCCGTAACCGAGTTTTAACCGTTTCCCATATATGAAGTCAATCAAAATCGTCAAGTCCGTCGACTATGCTTTCAACACGTCGCTCGACGGCATGCGCCAGCTCGGAACCCGCTCCGTGCGCATCCCTTCAGGTGTCAACTGGGTGCCTGTGTGTGTCAAAAACCATCCTTCTATGGTGTCGTCAACCAAGACCGAGGACCGCAACCGCGTCGTGACCACCACTCTGAAGCTCGTCACGCCCGACAACCTGCTCATCCGTAGGCGCCATCTCGTATTCCGCGTCACGCTCACCGACAACCGCCAGTTCCTCATCGGCACCGACGAGCGGCCCTACGCCGTGATCGACGTCACCGAGAACTGTCCTGAGTCGGTCAAGGACAACCAGCTCAACGAGGTCACCATCACCTACAAGTGCCTTCACATCCCACCTTATATTATGAGGTAGCAGTATTTTCAACCCCTCGCCCTCCACATTATCTTTGCACCTATAAACAATCATCACACACACATGGAATACAATCTCGTCATTTCCGGCACTATCGGCAGTTGGTGGAGCGGTTGCTCGGCCGACTACGTGCGCTATGTGCTGGCTCAAAACAAGGGCAAGGATGTGCATGTGGGCTTCTGCTCGCTTGGCGGCTTCGTCAAAGACGGTCTTGAGATGAACCAGGCTTTCCGCGACCACGGCAAGGTGCATGCCCATGCTTTCGGCATGAACGCCTCCATCAGCACCATTGCCATGCTCGGCTGCAAGTCTATCGACATCGTGAAGGGCAGCTTCTTCCTCATCCACAACGTGTCAACGCTCATCGACAAGTATGAGCAGAGCAACAAGGAGCAAATCGACAAGTACATCCGCGAGCTGCAGGCGCAGCGCGACTCGCTCCGCAACTTCGACGAGGTGCTCGCTTCCATGTATGCCGACAAGACCGGCAAGACCGTCGACGAATGCCTCGCCCAGATGAAGAAGGGCAACTGGCTCACAGCGCGCCAGGCTCTCGACTTCGGGCTTGTCGACTCCATACGCGACGACGCTGCCGCCGAGAAGGCTGCCAAGGACTTCACGGGGCAGTTTGTCAACTCTTACGATATTTCCAACCGTTTCAAGGATGATGGCATACCGCCGCTCCCGTCGCCACTGGCCTCGGAGGATGCCGACTCAAGGGTCGCGTCCGTGGTCGACGAGAGTGGCAATCCAACTCAGAGCTTCCTTCAGAAGGCGTGTGAAGGGCTCCAGAACCTATTCCGTAACCAACACGCAACCAAAAACCACAACAAGATGATCAAAATCTTTGCCTCCGTCATGGCATTGCTCAATGTCGCTGACGGATTCCAGACCAACGACGAGGGCAACATCACCCTCACCCAGGAGCAGATGAAGAGCATCGACGACCGGCTGAAGGAGCTTGAGGAGAAGAACACTACCAACTCCAAGGCTGTGTCTGAGGCTGGCGCGTCTATCACCAAGCTCAAGGACCAGCTCGCCCAGGCTCAGAAGGAGTCGAAGGAGAAGGACGACCAAATCAAGGCTCTTCAGGGTTCTGCCGGCGCCGACACCAACAGTAACCCTGCGTCAAGTGAGCAGACGTTCACCGCGCAGGATGTGTTTAACCTTATTAAAGACGTGTAAACTATGGCTTCCATTAAAATAGGAAATGTTACATACGGGGCTGAGGAGCTTTCAAAGACTTTCCAGACCTACCGCAAGGATTTCATCGTCATGCCGTTTCTCGCCATGCAGATCCTCGCGCAGCACTGCAACGTGCGCACGGGCATACGCTACCGCGAGACGGTGACACAGATGTCTGCCGACGCCGAGATCGGCAACTACTCCAAGACTAAGCACGAGGATGCCGACGTGAAGCTCGACCCGCGTGTCTTCCAGACGTTCTTCGGCAACGTTGTCCAGGGCATCGACCCTAACGCCATCTACCAGTCCATCTGGGGCAGCAATGTCACCAAGGGCGACGGACTGAAGAATGTGCCTATCGTCGTCCAGGTGTGCGCCTATCTCGTCAAGGCCATTGCCGAAAAGATGCTCATGAGCTCGTTCACGTCGAAGAACGACCCTTCCAACACTTCGCAGACCGACAAGTGGTTCAACGGCTTCCAAACCATTCTCGATGCCGACGCCGCAGGCACCAACGAGCTGAAGAAGGTGCTCATCTCCACGGCTATCGGCAACCTTGTCGAGGGTTCCGACTCCATCACCAAGGACAATGCCGAGGATCTCATCAAGGATTTCTACTGGTCGGAGGCTGGCGACGCTGTCGCTGCCTCAAAGCTCCGCTCGCAGCAGCTCAAGCTCTTCATGAGCGACCAGGCTTACCACTTCTACACTGAGGCTTATCAGGTCAACCACGGCTCGCTGCCCTACAACCAGGCTTACGACAAGCGTTCTCTCGACGGTGCGTCCAACGTGGAGCTTGTGCCGCTGCCGTGTGTGCCGAAGGACTTCCTGCTCCTCACGCCGAAGAGCAACATCTATCTGCTCTTCAACCAGAAGACCGATGATGAGTCGTTCCTCGTCGAGAAGTCGCTCAGCAACCACTACGATGTCGACTTCATCATGAACTACTTCTTCGGCACCCAGTTCGAGAGCGTCTCGCCTGAGCGTCTGCGCTACTGGCGCAAGAAGAGCGATTAGCCCCGTGGCGGAGGTCTCCGGCCTCCGCTGCCCCTCTCAAATCCCCAATTTTCAATCTTTCAATTTTTTCATTCTATGGCAACAAAATGTACTGGCGCTGCATCCATCTACAGCGATATTGTTTTCTGTCCTGGCTCCAAGTCCCTGCCCGGTGTCCGTGGCAAGGTCTACGGCATTTCCAAGCGCGACATCCTCACGTGGCCAACCATTGGGGCGACCGCTGCCGCCGCTCCCAAGGCTCTCGCCGACGTCGCCAAGTACACCGGCGACTTCAAGCTGGCTTCCGACAAGAAGTGGCACAAGATTGGTCTTATCCCCAACCAGTCGCAGCTGCAGACCGAGTCGCAGGGTTCGTTCGGCTCCAAGACTTTCAAGGTTACGGGCACTGCCGTGGTTCCTGGCACTGAGGAGGAGGTCACTGGCTACATCTCCGAGGCCAACAACGACGAGATGGTATATCTCTTTATCCAGCGCAACGGCAAGGCGCGTGTGGTTGGCTCAGAGGCTTACACGCCTGAGCTTACGCTCTCGCAGGATCTCGGCAAGGCTGCCACCGACACCAACTCCACCACCATCCAAGCTGTCTGCGACGACGAGTATTCGGCTCCGTTCTATCCCGGCAAGATAGAGACTGAAGACGGCGACTTCTCCGGCGCAACCGGCTTGCTCCTCTCTGAACCAGCCTAACCCTTTAATAATATGATTGACAACCAACTCACCAAGAATATGCAGTCATGGCTCGACACCGACTCCCACTCCCACGAGGAGCTTATGGCTGGCGCCGAGATGGTTCTGAAGCTCACGCGCAACGTGTCGATGTATCAGACCATCATCCGCCGCCCTGAGAAGTTCGAGTCGAAGATCCGCTACGAGCTGCAGAAGTTCCTGCCCATGCGTCTTGAGCAGATGACCGTGCAGGATGTCAAGGCTCTCGACGACGAGCTTATGCCTGAGGTGAAGGCTGCTGTCGTGGCTGACCTCGGCGACGACTCGCAGCCCCCGGCTTCGGGCATGCGTCCCGACCACGACTCGCTGCCTGAGGATGTGCGCCGTGTGTGGGCCGACAACCGCGAGCGGTGGCTCAGCATCAAGACACTCTACTACACGCTGCTTCCCATCGAGCAGCCGTGCGACCGCTACGAGTATCTCCACCAGCTAAAGGATTTGTGGTACACCTATAAGCGCGAGCTACAACGCTACGACAGCTATGTGGCTCCTGCCGACACCGGTGCTTCAGACGGCTCTGCAGCGGAGCTGCCGGAGCAGTCGCCTGCTGATATTGCCAAGGACATTGCCAACGCCCGCTCCTACATCACCAAGAATGTCGACCGACTCGCCGAGCTTCGCCGCGCGTCGCTCGATGCCGACGACAATGTCAAGGCTCTCGACGATTACAACAGTTTGCTCGCCAAGGTGCAGCAGCGTGTCGGTGTGCTCACCGACGCCAACGTTCCCATAGGCGATGACCTTAAAGCCAAGCTCAATGAAGGCGGCATTTCCATTCCGGCCGCTGAGTGACGCTTCCACCCAGTACCACCTCGGCACTGGCTTACACACGCTCGGTCTGCTCAAATGGGTTTTGCAGCAGACCGGGCGTGCCGACGTTTATGTGTCGACGTTCTCCACGTCCGACGCTTTCCTCTCCGGCTTCCTCAGGCTGCGCCGCCGCAAGCTGGTGGCTCACGCCACTCTCGTTGCCGACCTCAAGGCTGCCCGCAAGACGGTGCAGCTCTATCGGCTTATGCAGAGCTGTTTCGACCATGTGCATCTTGCCATGAACCACTCCAAGATTGTTCTCGTTCACAACGAGAGCTTCACGGTGTCGGTCATCAGCTCGCAAAATCAGACCTACGGCGACCGTGCCGAGTGTACTATGGTCACTACCGACCCGTTCGCTTACTACGACTTGCTCGACGGTCTCAAGCAAATTGTTGACAAATCACTCGAACTCAATGGACTATTCAACCGACTTGCTCTCCCGGATAAACCAACTTGCGCAGGAGCTGATGACCCCGACGGAGATATCCGCCCTTTTGGATATTGACGAGCGCGAGTTCTGCGACGACATCGCCACCGTTGGCTCGCCTGCACGCGGTGCCTACGTGCGCGGTCTTGCCGCGACCGCTCTTGAGCTGCGCCACACGCTCCACGACACGGCGCTTGCCGGCAGCCCTTACTCCATACAGGAGTGCCAGCGGCTTCTCGCCGTTGCCCAGTCCTCTGTAATTTAATTCGTATATGCTCCCCATTGACCTCGACCAATACTCCCGCTACGTCACCCTCGACGACTCTGAGCTTCGACAGCTCCGTGTCGCCGAGGGTGTGCTTGTGCGTCTCCACCGCATCCGCGGCCTCTATGCCTACTGGCTGCAGTTCCCGTCGAAGACCGACAACGACCTCGTGCAGTACGACATGGCCATGTTCAAGGCGTCGCGCTCGCTTGCCTATGAGGACTTGCACCTTACCAAGGTGCTTCTCGGCAACCTCCAGCAGACCACCAAGGAGTTCATGCGCTGGAAGATTAACAAGTCCATAGAGCAGGACATCACTGCCGCGCGTCGCCAGGGCGACTTCCGCTCCGTGGCTGCTCTCTCCAAGGTGCTCGTGCTCAACAACCGCACCGACAAGGACGACGAGCCGGATCTGGAGTTCGACAAGATTGTCCCGCAGAACTTCGAGCCTACCGACGACCCCACCGTTCTCGGCATCGAGCGCATACCCGACCTGCGCGGCAAGATTCGCGCCCTCACCAAGCGTTACTCCAACACTATCGTACAAGATGCTGAGTACGAGGAGATTGACGACTCCGACACCGCCACCCCATAAATATTTCCATCTTTCCATTTTTTTCATCTTCCCATGTCCGATTCCCCTTTCCGTCAATACTTCAACGACGCCCAGTACTACGCCCTCGCCATGAACACCCGCGACGAGGTCATTGTCGCCGGCCGTGGTGTCGGCAAGGGTGCCATCCAGGCGCGCCGCCTGCAGTCGTGCTTCCAGGGTATGCCCGGCAGCATGGGCGGCTTCGTCGCGCCGAGCGTGAAGCGCTGCCTCACCAACATCCTGCCCTCCATGCTCATCCACCTTGAGCGTTGGGGCTTCAAGCGCGACCTCCATTATGTCGTGGGCAAGCGTCCATGGAAAAAGCTCCACTGGAAGTCGCCTATCTTCACCCCTGCCAACTGGGAGAACACCATATCGTTCTACAACGGCTCCGTCTGCAATGTCATCTCGCAGGACCGTTCCGGCACGTCCAACTCCATGTCGCTCGACTACCTCATCATCGACGAGGCGAAGTTCATCGACTTCGAGCAGCTCAAAGACGAGACTTTCCAGGCCAACCGTGGCAACGAGATGTACTTCCGCCACTTCCCGCTCCACCACGGCATGACCATAACTTCAGATATGCCGGTCACCAAGAAGGGTTCATGGTTCCTCTCCTATAAAGACAAGCAGGATCCTGAGCTTGTGGAGGTCATCCAGGGTCTTGTCTATCAGATATGGCGCCTCCGCCAGAAGCTGCTGAAGCATCCCGAGGCGCAGGCGCAGTTGGAGCGGCGCATCGCCGACTGCCGCCGACAGCTCGACTTCTTCCGCTCACAGTGCCTGCTCTACCGCGAGTATTCGTCCATCGAGAACCTTGCGCTGCTCGGCGAGGAGTTCATCCGCCGTGCCAAGCGCGACCTCCCGCCGCTCACCTTCGCCACCAGCATCATGTGCCAGCGTGTGGGCATATCCGCCGACGGCTTCTATGGCGGTATGCGCGAGGATGTCAACCTCTATACGGCTCCCAACGAGTCAGTGCTCAATCTCCACAACCTCGCCCACGCCGAGGGCGGACAGCTCCCCAACGACTGCCGCATGGATGCCGACCGCGACGACCGTCTGCCTCTCCTCATCGCCTTCGACTCCAACAACCTCATCAACTGGCTCGTCGTGGCGCAGGTCAAGGGCTCCAAGCTCCACATCCTAAAATCATTCTTCGTAAAATATGAAAGAAAAATTCCTGAACTGCTCGACGACTTCAACCAGTACTACCACTTCCACCGCCGCCATCAGGTCATCTTCTACTACGACTCCACTATGGTCGGCACCAACTGGGGACTCCACTACAACGACCCCCACAAGGAGGTGGTCAAGACTCTCCGCTCTATGGGCTGGGCTGTGCGCGAGGCTTACCTCGGCAATCCTATGTCACACGTCGAGAAGAACGCCCTCATCAACAACATGTTTCGCGGACGCGCCCGACTGCAGGTGCTCATCAACCGCGACAACAACCCCGACCTCCTCATCTCCATCACCTCTGCCGGAGTCTACAACGGCAAGAAGGACAAGCGCGGAGAGAAGCTCGCCGAGACCGAGGAGGACAAGCTGGAGGCCCGCACCGACGGCTCCGACGCCTTCGACGTGGTCTGCATCGGTGCCGAGACCAAGCCAGTATTCCAAGGCTCCGGCGGCATCTCCAACACCTACGGATAATAACATTGAAATGATAAAATTATGACCGACATTGACAACATTGTAAGCCTTGCCGACATCTGCGATGTGCTGCAGGGCAAGAACGTGGACAAGAAGAAAACCAACGACCAGGGTGAGGGCATACCCATAGTCGTCGGCGCGTCCGACCTTGTGCAGGGAAAGTTCGTGCCTAAACGATGGTGCAAGGAGAAGCTGAATATGCCTACCTATTCTGTGGAGGGTGACATTCTTGTTTCCGTTGTCGGCACACTCGGCAAGATGGGTGTTAACACCGACGGACCGGCAATACTATCGAAGCATGTTTGCGCCCTGCGTCCAAAGAAGGGCGTTTCACGCCAGTATCTCATGGCTGTGGTTTCACGTCTGCTGCTCGACGCAATCCCGGACACCGCTGATGACGTGGTGCTCGGCTTCCAGAATAAGGTGGATATTGACGTGCTGAAGCGCATCCGCTTTACTCTTCCTGCGTTATTCATACAGGAGTGGATAGTGTCACGCCTCACGTCCATTGCCACTATGATACTCGCCTACAAGGGCAAGAAAGATGACTTTCTCTCGTGCGATGGCATCATTTCCGTTATAGAGCAGGAACGCAAGGAGCAGCGGGCGCACATGCGCAAACTCTCGGAAAAGCTGAAGCAGCTTGCCGACATGCTCGACAACCTGCCACCCGACAGCGACACTCTATCAATGATAGCCGACGCGCGTAGCGCATATTCGCGACTTCTCAAAATCCAATAATTAGTATAACGATGAAAATAGACAGTTCTGTAGTGGAGGTGTTGAAAGCCTCTGAAATTGACGGATGCCTGCTGCATCTGCCTGGTCAGTTGGAGCGCAAGCTTTACGAACGTGTGAGCAAGACCTTAAAAGCCATTGGAGGCAAGTGGTCGAGCGCAAAGAAAGCATTTGTTTTTAAAGAGGATGTAGGCGACCTCGTCACATCCATTGCCGATGCTGGTGAGTTCGTTCCCGACCGCCAGACATTCCAGTTCTTCCCCACACCCGAAACTCTTGCCCGTGAGGTGGTAGAGATTGCAGACATACATCCTGGTGAGCGTTGTCTTGAGCCGTCTGCAGGGCAGGGCAACATAGCCAAGTTCATACCCTCGCCTGACTGTGTGGAACTCGACCCCAAGAACCGCAAGGTGCTTGAGGAGCAAGGTTTCAATGTCGTAGGCGATGATTTCCTCAGTTTTGAGCCGTCCGAACCTTACGACGTGATTGTCATGAACCCTCCTTTCTGCAAGCGTCAAGACGCCACGCACATACTGAAGGCAATACGTATGGCACGCCGCAAGGTGGTTGCCATTGCGTCGGCTTCCGTCCTTTGGCGCACCGATGGACCTTACAAGGAACTGCGCGATACGGTGACGCATTATGGTGGCACTATACGTGAGTTGCCCGACAAGTCGTTCAAGGAGTCTGACACAATGGTCAAGACTGCTCTCGTTGTTGTTGAAAAATAATCTCGCTATTTCTACGTGTACTTTCAGCCATCCTGCGCGTGATGCGTAGGGTGGCTTTTTTCTTATATAAACATAACAAAAACTTTATATATTTCTTGTGTATAACAAAATTTTTATGTATCTTTGCATTGTGATAATTAATTAATCGTTTAACATTAAAAAATCATTCTATGGATGAAGAATTAGAAAAAGAAATCAACCGCAAGAAACGAGAGATTGCAGACTACATGAGGTTAGCCAAGGCAATGCGTTTCAATGATGAACTCATCAACAAGAGGGTAGACATGTTCCTCGATGACTTGAACAGACTTCTCAAAAAGCGGAAGTGAAGAACTTAAAAACAGAGTCCTCTCCCTCGGGAGGGGATTCTAAAAAACAACATAACTATGGTAACAACTGAAGAACTTTTAAACGAATACGCCAAGCTCGCCGGCAACGATGACGCCGCAAGCGAGGCTCGCAAGACTGAGATTCTTGCATTGCTTGAGGGTCGTGCTGACAATGAGGAGGCAAAAGCCAAGGCAAAGGAGTTTGTCAATGCCAAGCTCGACGGCATCGCGAGTGACGTGGATGCGCTGCGCTCGCGTATCAGCGATGATGACTACCGCCTGCTGCCCATGTCATACATTGCCAAACATTACTTCGGCAAAAGCTCGGCATGGCTCTCACAGCGCATCAATGGCACACTGGTGCGTGGCAAGGCTTACACGCTCAACGATGAGCAGAAGCGCATTTTCAATAATGCCCTGCAAGACATAAGCTCACGTATCGGCTCGCTTCATCTGGCTTGATGTTTAAATGTTAAACATTAGTTTATTATCACACCCGCCCCGGCACTCTTCAGTGTCGGGGCTTTTTCTTTGGCAATTGCCAAAGCTCCCCACGTTTCCGCTCGACCGCTGACTGCGACACTGTTGGCAATTGCCACACTGCTAAAATCACAAATCTGCCGTCCCCGTCCCACATATTCCGCTATCTCCGAGGGAGGCAATTGCCATTTCAGCGCAGGGCGGTGTAGTGCTGCATAGACTGAAAGTCTTGCACCCCGCAAAATCGGACTGCATAACTCATTGGTTTTGAAGCAGTCCGATTTTGCGGCTATGGAAAAGGTACGCGAAAACGCGCTCATTTCTTTATTGCTGGCTTCTTTTTATTGCGGAAAAGAAGCAAAAACGCTGCCGAAAACGAGTTTTCGGAGTGGTATTCTCCGTCGGAGAATGCGCTTTTGACATCTTGCGCTGGTCCGATTGAGAGCCTTTTATAGTGGTACATCAGCCCGAAATCCGTTTTTCCTCCGCGAAGTTACGACGGACGGCTTACAGCCAAGAACCGCCCTGCTAAAGCTGCGCAAATTTTATGGCAGCCTTCCCACTTTTCCTCTTCCTACGGCTGCCTTCAGA
>JBNMLZ010000046.1:0-15627 GCA_050875085.1 Prevotella sp.
AATAACAATATTTATGCCTGTATTTTTGCGACATTTTATAAGTTTGCGTAACTTTGCACCTAATTTTAAAGACCGTTACCAATGAGTATAGTAAAAATAAAGGACAAGACATTCAAGACCTCCATTCCGGAGGCTGAGATTTTGGAGCGCGTGAAGGCTGTGGCCGACCGTATCAACACCGACATGGCAGACAAGAATCCGCTGTTGCTCGCCATGCTTAATGGCTCGTTTGTGTTTGCCGCCGACCTTATGCGTGAGATAAAAGTTCCGTGCGAGATTTCTTTTGTTAAGATGTCGTCCTATGCGGGTACATCGTCCACCGGCAAGGTGAAGCAGCTTATAGGTCTCAACCAGAGCATCAAGGGGCGCACCGTGATTATTGTGGAGGACATCGTGGAGTCGGGACTCACCATGCAGACCCTCATCGGGCAACTGCGCGAGATGGAGCCGGAGGACATTCAGATATGCACACTGCTGCTCAAGCCGGAATGTCTGCAGGTGCCGCTCGACATCAAGTATGTGGCAATAGAGATACCCAACGACTTCATTCTGGGTTATGGTCTTGACTACGACCAGCAGGGCCGCAACCTGCGCGACATCTACACCGTTGTTGAGGAATAAGGATGCGGGAATGTGGATTGCGCCAGTCAAACTAAAGCAATAGCAAACAATTCAACAAAAATAAATATTCTTAAAGTAAAAAGATGAAGAACATCGTAATTTTCGGTGCCCCGGGTTCAGGCAAGGGCACACAGAGCGACTTGATGATAGAGAAGTATGGCTTCAACCATATCTCTACAGGTGACGTGCTCCGCAACGAGATCAAGAACGGCACAGAGCTTGGCAAGACAGCCAAGGGCTTTATCGACAATGGTCAGCTTATCCCTGACGACCTTATGGTGAACATCCTCGCCAGCGTTTACGACAGCTTCGGCAAGGAGCACAAGGGCGTTATCTTCGACGGCTTCCCACGCACAATCCCGCAGGCTGAGGCTCTGAAGAAGATGCTCGCAGAGCGTGGCCACAAGGTGGCTGCCATGATTGAGCTTGACGTTCCTGAGGACGAGCTTATGAAGCGCCTTATCAAGCGTGGCCAGGAGAGTGGCCGCTCTGACGACAACGCCGAGACCATCAAGAAGCGTCTTGACGTTTACCACAACCAGACCGCTCCGCTTATCGAGTGGTACAAGGCTGAGGGCATCCACCACCACATCAACGGTCTTGGTGAGCTTGACCGCATCTTCGGTGACATCTGCTCAGTGATTGACGCTCTCTAAAGAGAACATCATATAGACATAATAAAAAAGCGCAACCTTGCATAAAGGTTGCGCTTTTTTATTGGATGGAGTTAGCTGAATATATTTGTGCCGATTGTGGCAACTAAAAGCTGCTGAACCGGTCGATGAGTTTCTTTCGGAAGAAGCGTCCCACCTTCACATCCTCGAGCTTGTCGAATGGTGGATAGAAATGGCACGTGTTGTCTGCCACCTCTATCAGGTAGCCCAGGTTGATGATGTGTTTTTGGCTCACACGTACAAGCGCCTCGTTGAGTGCGAGAATCATGTCGCTGTTGACATTGCGCTTCAGGCGGATTGGCTCAGGCTGTCCGGACACGGTGACTTCCCATACACGCAGGTCGTGGTTGTAGGTGAACAGTCCAATGTCGCGGATGTCGACAAGACGGAAGTCGACGGCATTGGTATATACCAGGTATTTGCCGTCGTTACGCTTGGCTATGCCGTCGTTGTTGAGAGTTTCCATAGTGGAGTTGTTCTCGGAAGGGTGGGCGAGAGGCTCCGTCATAGGCACGTTGGGCCGGCGGTCGATGCACGCACGCCGCAGGATGGTGCGCAGCTCGCTGTCGTCGATGGGCTTCATGAGATAGTCGAACGCCTTGTTGCGGAAAGCAGGCAGCATGTATCTGCCGTGTGCCGTGTACATGACCACGCGGCAGCGTCCGTCGGTCATTCCCTCGATGCGCTCAAGAAACTCCAGTCCGGAGATGTCGGGCAGTTCCACGTCGAGGAACAGCAGGTCGGGCCGCTGCTCACCGAGCAGCGCCAGTCCGTCCATTCCGTTGTAGGCAACCCCCACGAGGTTGGTGCCGTCGTATTTTTTCAGCTTGTCGGCAAGAGCCTTGACAGCCTTCTTCTCGTCGTCGACGATAACAATCTTCATCATAAATAAGTCTGGTTTTAAAAGGTTATGTTGTCAGGCACCCTTAATGTTGCCTTGCATCCCACGATGTTGCCGCCAGCATCCTCGCGGTTGCTTATCTCAAATCTCATTTTTTGCTTGTTGTGCTCATTGGTCACGGCAATGGTCTGCGAGATGATGCCCAGTCCGGTGCCCTTCTTAAGTGCGCGCCGCGCGTTGAAGCCAGGTCCGTTGTCGCATACGCTTATCACTGTTGTCATGTTGTCGCGGCTGATGTGGATGTTGAGTTCCTTGTGCCCCGGCAGTTGCTTCAGTCCATGCACAATGGCATTCTCGGTGAGAATCTGCAGGAACATGGAAGGAATCTTCACCTTTGTCGTGTCCACGCTGTTGTCGATGTTGACCTGGAACGAGAAGTCATCGCCCAGCAGGTAGCGTTCCACACGTATATACTGGTTGACAAACGCCAATTCCTTGTCGAGCATCATGAAAGGTTGGCTCGACATGTCGAGGTTGGTGCGTATGAGCTTGGCAAGTTCCATCAGTTCGGAAGCCTCCTTTTCTCCGGAGCTCACTATCTTGTTGTTGAGCACGTTGAACATGAAGTGTGGCGATATGCGGTTTCGCACGTTGTTGAGCTTTAGGTTCATGATGTTCATCTGGTTTTGCAGCTGCTTCTTTCGAATGTACATAAACCATATTGTCATCAGCAGGGCGAGTACCACAGCCACGCTGACGGCAGCCGTGGTTGTGAGGTGGGCACGCTGTATGTCGGCATTCTTGTGCTCAAGGGCGAGGTCGTGGTGCAGCTGGAGCGTGTCGGCGGTAAATCGCGCCATGATTTCAGCCGATCGCATGTTGGAGCGGTTGTGGTCGAGCGAGTCGGTGTAGGCGATGCTGGCCTGCAGGGTTGACAGCGCCTTGCGGTAGTTGCCGGTCTGCTCGTAGAAACGCTGCAGATAGTCGTTGCGTATGTTGACGAGCGTGTAGGGTATGTCGGGGTTGTTGTGCTCAGAGTCAAGTATGTGCTTCACCTCGGATGTGTTGCCTGTGCGCACGGCAATGCCGATGTGGATGGTGTTGCAATAGTAAATTGCAACGGGGTCGCCCTTGCGCAGGAAGTAAGGTTCAGCCTCACCGAGAGCCTTTCGTGCCTCGGCTATCCTGCCGAGGTTAAGGTAAACATCGGCAAGATTGACCTTGCAGAGATACATGTCGAACATGTTTTGCATGCCATGACTCTCGATGTGGCGCTTCATGCGCAGGAACGTGGCGAGTGCCTTGGGGTAGTTCTTGGTGTAGTAGTAGAAGTTGCCGAGGTTGTTGATGTAGTACGACTGCATTGATGGAGTCATGAGGTTGAAGTGGCGTTCCGTCTCGTTGTAGTAGCGTTGTGCTGTGTCGAAATCGTGGAGCGAGAGGTAGATTTGCGCCAGTCCCATGTAGAGCGTGATGTTCTCAGTCTGCGGCATCTTGAGCGAGTCGGTCAGGAAGAGGGCGCGGCGATACCATTTGGCAGCCGTCGGCAGGTCGTTGGTTTGTATGTAGGCATCTGCAAGGTTGGCGCATATTTTCGGCATGTTGTGCTGCGACGTGCTGTTTTTGAGCAGTCGGTAGGCAGTGTGGTAGAGCTGGATGGTAGTCTGCGCGTTTTGGTGGAAGTTGTGGTCGCGTGCTGCAAGACACGCCATGGCACCCGCCATGATGGAGTTGAGCCGTGGCGAGGCGCAGGTGTGGTGGGTGTCGTAGTAGCCGTTGTCCTGGCGGCGCACAAAGGCAATGATGCTGTTTACGATGGAGTCGGTGCGCTCTGGGTGGTCGGACATCCAGTAGTAGCGTGCAAGTTGCAGGCGGTACTCTTGGTAGGTGATGCTGTCGGTGGCAGTGGCGAATCCGTGTCTTATGCTGTCGATAGCCGATGGCGCGAGAGTTGTGATAGAGTCGTCGAGTCGCCGGAGCTGTTCGCTGTGGCTGTCGCGCTTGGCGTGGCTGCATGCTGAAAGCGCAAGCACCACTGCCGACATGACAGCCAGCACAAGTAGATTGTTTATATGTGAGATTTTAATAGTAGACATTTATATTGACTTATCTTTGCAAAAGTATACGCAAAGTTAACTATTTTCTTGCAAATATTGTCGTGTAATTGGCAAAACAAATGCCTTGATAATAAAAAAGGCCACATTTCACAATGTTTCATATATGTTGGAAGCATATATAATATTGTGTAATGTGGTCTTTGCGGCTGTTTGCGGCGCAAACCTTACATGTGCCGGCTTATTTCAGATGGAGAGTGTGTCCCATGCGGTCGCGCTTGGTCTTGAGATAGCGCTCGTTGTACTTGTTGGGCACAACCTCGATAGGTACATTCTCGACGATTTCAAGTCCGTAAGCCTCAAGTCCAACGCGCTTTGTCGGGTTGTTGGTGAGGAGGCGCATCTTGTGGACACCGAGGTGTCGCAGCATCTGTGCGCCGCATCCGTAGTCGCGCTCATCGGGCTTGAAGCCGAGATGCACGTTGGCGTCGACCGTGTCGTAGCCCTGTTCCTGAAGCTTGTAGGCTCTGATTTTGTTCATGAGTCCGATGCCACGGCCCTCCTGCTGCATGTAAATCACGATGCCCTTGCCCTCTTTCTCTATCATCTGCATTGACTTGTGGAGCTGCTGTCCGCAGTCGCAGCGCATTGAACCGAGAATGTCGCCTGTGGCGCATGATGAGTGGACACGCACGAGCACAGGCTCGTCCTCCTTCCACTCGCCCTTCACGAGAGCCATGTGCTCAAGGCCGTTGCTCTGCTGGCGGAACGGGATGAGGCGGAAGTGTCCCCATTCGGTAGGCATGTCAACCTCGTCGCCCACTTCGATGATAGACTCGTTCTTGAGTCGGTAGGCAATGAGGTCCTTGATGGTGATGATGCGCAAGCCCCATTCTGTTGCCATCTTCTGGAGCTCAGGCATACGAGCCATGGTGCCGTCCTCGTTCATTATCTCCATGAGTGCTCCTGCAGGGTAGAGTCCGGCAAGTCGGCACAGGTCGACGGCAGCCTCGGTGTGACCGCAGCGGCGCAGCACACCGTTGTCCTGGGCGTAGAGCGGGTTGATGTGTCCCGGTCGGCCGAATGTCTGCGGTGTTGATGCAGGGTCGGCAAGAGCCTGTATGGTTGCGGCGCGGTCGTGTGCCGACACGCCGGTGGTGCATCCTTCGAGTTTGTCGACGGTGATGGTGAACGGGGTGCCGAGCATGGAGGTGTTGTCGCTCACCTGGTGTGGCAGGTCGAGTTCCTCGCATCTTGAGAGCGTGATAGGCGCACAGAGCACGCCGCGCGCGTTCTTGAGCATGAAATTCACCTTCTCCGGGGTAATCTTCTCGGCAGCGATGATGAGGTCGCCCTCATTCTCGCGGTCTTCATCGTCGACGACGATTACGAATTTTCCTTCTTGGAAATCTTTCACAGCATCTTCGATGCTACTAAGCTTGAACTCTTCCATATTTTAATTTTTAATTTTTAATGTTGAGTGTTAAATGTTGAATGTTAAATTGTGGGGTGCTTATGAGGGGTTCTGTTTTGTGAGTATGCTCTCAATTCTGCCTGTTATAATGTCGTTCTCAGCCTTCACTGTGCGCAGGTCGCGCCACAGGCGCAGACGGTAGCGCCACATGCGGAAGTATAGAATCAGTCCGAACGGTATTATTACAGCCGACGTGATGTTCAGCCAGCGGCGCTCGAATGGTCGGGTGTGGGCCTTTACCGACATGACGGGGTAGGCGCTGAGGTGATTGACGATGGTGCGGTCGCGCGAGTTGCTGAGATCGTCGATGACCGATTCAAGTTCGTCGTAAATGCGCTCGATGGCATGGTCGGGTTCATACTTGAAGAACACCTTCACCCAGTTGGGTGCCTGGCGCAGTCGGTGGTCCTTGGAGTACTGTTCAATCTCGGCTGTCATGCGGTTGAGGCGTTCGAGGTCGTTGGCGTAGTCGGGCTCGTTGATGACCACCTCCTTGCGGTAGATGGGTCGCTTCACGCGCAAGCCGAAGAACCGGCGGAAGAGGTCGGCATACAGGTCCATATTGAACACCACGGAGTCGTTTGTGGCTTTATAGGTGAAGAACACCGCCATCGGTATGAGGACGGCTGGAGCCAGCCCCTTGCCGAACCAAATCGTCCACATGCCGCCTCGCGCCATTCGGTAGCCAGAGTTGTCGAGGATGTAGTAGATGATGAACACGAGCACCGATATGAGCACCGGCAATCCGAGTCCGCCCTTGCGGATGATGGCTCCGAGTGGCGCTCCGATGAAGAAGAATATTATGCACGTCAGCGCGAGTGTGATTTTTGCAATCCACTCAATCTTGTGCTGTCGGATAAGTTTGTCGCCGTCGCTCGTCATCATCGCCTTGAAGTCGAGGTCGTTGACCCGCGACTGCGCCTGCTGCAACGCGAAGCCTATGGCAGCGCGCTTGCGGTCGGGCGACAGCTTTGCATACACGGAGTCCAAATCATATGCCTTGGTCTTGGCGAGTTGCAGTGAGCGCAGTGAGTCGCGCTTCGAGACAGACTTCATGTTGTATGCCATGATCAGGTCGGAGGTGTAGTAGGCGCGTCCGATGCTGTCGTATTGGGCGTTGAGCGAGTCGAGGTCGTGTGAGATTTTGGCGAAGCTCTTTGCCGCTGCGTTGTTTGCCATTGACGAGGCATCGTTCATGTTGAAGTCGCCATCGTAGTCGAGCACGATACGCTTGCCCGTGAACGTCTCGCGGCGGTATGGAACGGCTGCGCTGCCGGCAAGCTCGCTCGACTGCATGTTCTCAAACCACTCGCCGCTCCACAGCGTGAGCAGCAGGTGCTTCTTTTCGGCAGTAGCCTGGAGCATACCAGAGTCGGCGAGGATGATGGCTTGGTCTTCGTAGGATCCCGTCATGCGGTAGACCATGATGCCATAGAGCTTGCCGGTCTTCATGTCCTTTTTCTGGACGTAAAGGTTGGAGTTAGGTATGCCGTCGTAGAACACTCCCTCTGGAATCTCAAGTTCAGGGCTTTTCTGCTTCATAGACATGACCATGAGTCCGAGCTGTCGGTTGGCGTTCGGGCCTATTGTGTCCTGGAAATACAGCGATATGAAGCTTATGGCCACAGTTATCACGATGAGCGAGCGGAAAGCCTGCATCAAGGAAATACCGGCAGCCTTGATGGCGGTAAGCTCGGAGCTTTCGCCCATGTTGCCGAATGTGATGAGTGATGAGAGCAGGATGGCAAGAGGCAGGGCCTGCGGCACGAGCATCAGTCCCATGTTCCAGAAGAACTCTGCAAGCACTTCCATTGAGAGGCCTTTGCCAATGAGTTCGTCGATGTAGCGCCAGAGGAACTGCATCATCAGCACAAACTGGCAGATGAAGAACGTTCCGATGAACAGCAGTCCGAACTGCTTGGCAATGAAGATATCTAATTTCTTTATTCGAAACATAATATTATGCAAATTTCGCTTACACCTCTTTATATATACATGCACACGCATACATAAGAGATATGTGTCTGCAAAATTAGTATAAAAATTTCACAAACTCATATATTTAATGTTTTTTGTAATGCCTATACCTACTTATGGGCATCTATACTCCGCTCTTGAGTCGCAGATTGTCAAAGTTGTGGTCCCAGGCACTGTATAGCCAGTCGGAATCGTCGGCAGGCGTGAAATCGGTGATGTGTAGGGTGTATTCATCCGAGAGTGTGCCGCGTTCCATGCGTATTTCCACGTAGGTGTCGTCGGCATCATCGTCCCAGTGCCATCTGATGCGCCCGAAGCGGTCGAGATGGAGTAGGGTGGCGCTGCGCGACTCGTGGTGGCGCCACTCGTCGCCCCACTCGAATGTCAGGGTAGAGCCTTTCAGCGTCACTCTGTCGGCAATCCAACGCGACAAACCGTCGGCAGTGCCTATGAGTTGCCACACTATGTTGCGTGATGTGGAGTTGAGAGGGTGTTCGATTTCTATCCTTAAAGTATCCATATTCATGTCGTATTGTGCCCGTTTAGGGTATAAAAAGTAGGTTTATATGTGCAAAGTTACGTTTTTTTGCGTATGAAGTGAAAATTTTCCGCGAAAAGTTTTGGAGTTTAACGAAAATGTATTACCTTTGCACCCGCAATCAAGAACGATAGCTAAATGCTACACTGATAGCGATGATGATGGCGGGATAGCTCAGCTGGTTAGAGCGCATGATTCATAATCATGAGGTCCCCAGTTCAATCCTGGGTCCCGCTACGAAAAGCCGGAAAGATTAATTTCTTTCTGGCTTTTTTTTGTTGATATATGCAAAAAAATATAATATCGGCAACCGTTTGGCCAAAAAACATTGCTTATAGCGACATAGTTTCAGATTAAATTCGTAAATTTGCACCATAATATATAAACACACATTATATATAAAGACTCTTACGTATATGAAACTTGATTTGCTGACAGCCATCTCACCAATCGACGGTCGCTACAGAGGCAAGACGGAGAAACTTGCCGACTATTTTTCGGAGTATGCACTCATTCGCTACAGAGTGCGTGTGGAAATAGAGTATTTTATCACCCTCTGTGAATTGCCTCTACCGCAGTTGAAGGATTTCGATCATTCGCTGTTTGAAACCCTGCGCGGCATCTACCAGAATTTTGATGAGGAGTGCGCCCAGCGCGTGAAAGACATCGAGAAGGTGACAAACCACGATGTGAAAGCCGTGGAATACTTCATCAAGGAGGAATTCGACAAAATCGGCGGACTTGATGCCTACAAGGAGTTCATCCACTTCGGACTCACCTCGCAGGACATCAACAACACCAGTGTGCCACTTTCCATAAAGGAAGCGCTCAACGAGGCCTACTATCCGCTCGTTGAGGAACTCATCGCGCAACTGCAGCAGTATGCCGACGAGTGGAAGGACGTGCCTATGCTTGCCAAGACACACGGACAGCCTGCTTCGCCTACACGCTTGGGCAAGGAGATAATGGTATACGTATACCGACTCACAGAGCAGCTCAACGAGCTGAAAGCCTGTAAGCTGACAGCAAAGTTCGGTGGCGCTACTGGCAACTTCAACGCACATCACGTGGCTTATCCCTCATACGATTGGAAGGCATTCGGCAACCGTTTTGTTAGTGAAAAGCTCGGATTGGTGCGCGAGCAGTATACAACACAGATTTCCAACTATGACTGCCTCGGAGCTGTATTCGACGCGATGCGCCGCATCAACACTATAATCATCGACCTTGACCGCGATTTCTGGATGTACATCTCAATGGATTACTTCAAGCAGAAAATCAAGGCTGGAGAGGTTGGCTCTTCTGCAATGCCGCACAAGGTCAACCCAATTGACTTTGAGAACTCAGAGGGTAACCTTGGTATGGCCAACGCTGTGCTCCAGTTCCTCGCTATGAAGCTTCCTGTGAGCCGCCTGCAGCGCGACTTGACCGACTCTACGGTTCTGCGCAATGTCGGTGTGCCTTTCGGTCACGGCATGATTGCAATGCAGAGCACATTGAAGGGACTCCGCAAGCTTATCCTTCATGACGAGAAGATAGAGGAGGACCTCAACAATACATGGGCTGTAGTGGCTGAGGCCATACAGACAATCTTGCGCCGCGAGGCTTACCCGCATCCTTACGAGGCGCTCAAGGCTCTCACGCGAACAAACAAGAAGATGACCGAGGAGACGATACATGAGTTCATCAAGACCCTCAATGTCAGCGATGCTGTGAAGGCTGAACTTATGGCAATCACTCCGCACAACTACACTGGAATTTAACTTTTCCGGTGGATTAAGGCAAACCGTAAACAATGTGCAAATCATAATTGTCAATAACAATTGCCAATTTTCGATAGAATAGAATTAGTAAACCATATTTAAGAACAGAAGTGCATCTATCAATCCCATGAATGGACGAAATGGGTGTCGCTTGCCGTGAGGCGAAAATCAATAAGTATTATGGATTCAGAATTGGAAAAGAATCAGGAACAGAAAGCAGCGGATCAAACTACCGGCAATAGCGAGAGCTATGGCCGTCCCGCAGGAAATTATCAGAGAGAGTATCGCAGTGTGACAGGACGCCGTCCTCGCATCCACACTCAACGTCCTTACAACGCTGATCGCTCGGCTTCTGCCGGCGATGACAACGACAGCTTCCGCCCCGAGGGATTCGGCGCCGGCTTGCAAGGCTCAGGCAACAGCAATGGTTACCAGCAGCGCCAGCAGGGCTACCGCCCACGCTACAACCAGCAGGGTGAGGGTGGCTACCAGCCGCGTCAGCAGGGCTACCGCCCACGCTACAACCAGCAGGGCGATGACCAGCAGGGTGGCTACCAGCAGCGCGGTGGCTATCAGCAGCGCGGTGGCTATCAGCAGCGCGGTGGCTATCAGCAGCGTCAGCAGGGCTATCGTCCACGCTATAACCAGCAGCAGGGCGACGACCAGCAGCAGGGTGGCTACGGTCAGCAGGGCGGTTATCAGCAGCGCCAGCAGGGTGGCTATCAGCAGCGTGGCGGATACGGCCAGCAGGGTGGCTATCAGCAGCGCGGTGGTTACCAGCAGCGCGGTGGCTATCAGCAGCGTGGCGGCTACGGTCAGCAGCGCGGCGGCTATCAGCAGCGCGGCGGCTATGGTCAGCAGGGCGGCTACAACAACCGCCAGCACACTCCTGGTTATGATCCAAACGCAAAATACAGCATGAAGAAGCGCATTGAGTACAAGGAGGAGAATGTAGACCCGAACGAGCCGATACGTCTCAACAAGTTCCTTGCCAATGCAGGCATCTGCTCACGTCGCGAGGCTGACGAGTTCATCCAGGCTGGTGTTGTGACAGTGAATGGTGAGGTTGTTACCGAACTTGGTACAAAGATCAAGCGCACCGACGAGGTGAAGTTCCACGACCAGCCTGTGAACCTCGAAAAGAAGGTCTACGTGCTGCTCAACAAGCCTAAGGACTGTGTTACCACAAGCGACGACCCGCAGCAGCGCAAGACTGTGATGGATCTCGTGAAGAATGTATGCCCGGAGCGCATCTATCCTGTAGGACGCCTTGACCGCAACACAACCGGCGTGCTTCTCCTTACTAACGACGGTGACCTGGCGTCTAAGCTCACTCACCCGAAGTTCCTCAAGAAGAAGGTTTATCATGTATATCTCGACAAGAATGTCACTGCTCACGACCTTCAGCAGATTGCCGATGGCATCGAGCTTGAGGACGGCGAGGTGCATGCCGACGCAATAGAGTATGCAAGCGACACTGACAAGAGCCAGGTGGGCATCGAGATTCATAGCGGCAAGAACCGTATCGTGCGCCGTATATTCGAGCACCTTGGCTACCGCGTTGTTAAACTCGACCGCGTGCAGTTCGCCGGACTTACAAAGAAGAACCTGCGCCGTGGCGACTGGCGTTTCCTCACCGAGAAAGAGGTGGAGATGCTGCGCATGGGAGCGTTTGAGTAGAATAAATAATCAAGAATTAATAATTAAGAAATAAGCATTAATCGCCATTCACTCTCCTCTCCGTATTTTAGGAGAGGAGTCTGGGAGGTGGGGCTTTTGAGTATATGAAAAGAACAAAAGTAATTGACGCTCTTGCCTGCACCGATTTTGGAAGCAAGATCAACGTGAAGGGCTGGGTGCGCACGCACCGCAGCTCAAAGGCGGTGGACTTCATCGCACTCAACGACGGTTCTACCATCAAGAACATTCAGATTGTAGTGGATCCGGCTAAGTTCGACGCCGAGCAGCTCAAGCAGATCACTACAGGTGCCTGCATCAGCGCTGTAGGTACTCTCGTGGAGAGCCAGGGTAAGGGCCAGACTTCAGAGATACAGTGCGACTCAATCGAAATCTACGGTCTGTGCGGCTCTGACTATCCAATGCAGAAGAAGGGACAGACATTTGAGTATATGCGCCAGTATGCTCACCTGCGTCTGCGCACCAACACGTTCGGCGCCGTGATGCGTATCCGCCACAACATGGCAATGGCTATACATACTTACTTCCATGAGCACGGCTACTTCTATTTCAACACTCCGCTCATAACCGCAAGCGACTGCGAGGGTGCTGGACAGATGTTCCAGGTGACAACCAAGAACCTCTACAACCTCAAGAAGACTCCCGACGGCAAGATTGACTATAGTGACGACTTCTTCGGCAAGCAGACTTCGCTCACCGTGAGTGGACAGCTTGAGGGCGAACTTGGCGCTACCGCGCTTGGCGCAATCTACACTTTTGGTCCTACATTCCGCGCCGAGAACTCCAACACACCGCGACACTTGGCTGAGTTCTGGATGGTGGAGCCAGAGGTGGCTTTCCTTGATATGGACGGCCTGATGGAACTTGAGGAAGACTTCATCAAGTATTGTATCCGCTGGGCTCTTGAACACTGCAAGGACGATCTCGAATTCCTCAACAAGATGATTGACAAGGGCTTGATAGAGCGTCTTCAGGGTGTGCTCAACTCTGAGTTTGTTCATCTGCCTTACACCGAGGGCATCCGCATCCTGCAGGAGGCCATCAAGAACGGCAAGAAGTTTGAGTTCCCTTGCGAGTGGGGCGACGACCTCGCCTCAGAGCACGAGCGCTTCCTCGTTGAGGAACACTTCAAGAAGCCTGTCATCATGACCAACTACCCGAAGGCTATCAAGGCATTCTATATGAAGATAGACGAGAAGGAATCGGGATTTGGTGGCAAGAGCGGCGCAACAGTGCAGGGCACCGACGTTCTCTTCCCGCAGATTGGCGAGATTATCGGTGGCTCAGTGCGTGAGGAGAGCTATGACAAGCTCATGAACGAGATTGAGGAGCGCCACATACCTATGAAGGATATGACATGGTATCTCGACACCCGCAAGTACGGCTCATGCCCGCACGCAGGTTTCGGACTCGGCTTCGAGCGACTCATCCTCTTCGTTACAGGTATGCAGAACATCCGCGACGTGATACCGTTCCCACGTACACCGAAGTCAGCAGAATTCTAAACATCAAATATCAGGAGGGTATGGCATCAATGCCATGCCCTCTTGTTGTATGTACAGCTCATAAAGCGCATAAGGGAGCGCCACATCTCCCTTTTTTAGTTTTTTTTATCCTTTTACTGCCATTTCGCTTGCAAATATTTCGCATAACTCGAATTTTATATTTAATTTTGCATGAAATAATTAACGATAGATACCCAGAAACTATGGCAGAATTATCAAATCGACTGAATCGCCTCGCTCCGTCAGCCACACTCGCAATGTCGCAGAAGAGCAGCGAAATGAAGGCACAAGGAGTAGACGTTATCAACCTTAGTGTGGGCGAGCCCGACTTCAACACGCCCGACCACATCAAAGAAGCAGCCAAGAAAGCAATCGACGAGAATTTCTCTCGCTATTCGCCAGTACCAGGCTACATGGACTTGCGTAAGGCAATCGTGGCTAAGCTAAAAAATGAGAACGGTCTAGACTACACCACATCTGAGGTGCTTGTCTCAAACGGCGCCAAGCAGAGCGTGTGCAACACCGTAATGGCTCTTGTCAACGATGGTGAAGAGGTGATAATCCCGGCTCCTTACTGGGTGAGCTATCCACAGATGGTGAAGCTTGCAGGCGGCAATCCCGTGATTGTGAACGCAGGTTTTGAGCAGGACTTCAAGATTACTCCAGAGCAACTTGAGGCAGCCATCACACCGAAGACACGCATGCTTATCCTCTGCTCGCCGAGCAATCCTACTGGTAGTGTGTACTCAAAGGAAGAACTCGCAGGACTGGCGGAAGTAATCAAACGCCACGAAGGTATGTACGTCCTCGCAGACGAAATATACGAACACATTAATTATATAGGTCGCCATGAGAGCATCGCACAGTTCCCGGGCATGAAGGAACGCTCAATCATCGTCAACGGTGTGTCGAAGGCGTATGCAATGACAGGTTGGCGCATCGGTTTCATCGCAGCACCGGAATGGATTGTCAAGGGATGCAACAAACTCCAGGGACAGTATACGTCGGGTCCTTGCTCAGTAAGCCAGAAAGCAGCCGAGGCAGCCTACACAATGTCACAGGAGTGTGTCGAGACTATGCGCAAGGCATTTGAGCGTCGCCGTGACCTCATCGTTGAGCTCGCCAAGCAGATACCAGGATTGGAGGTGAACAAACCAGAGGGCGCATTCTACCTCTTCCCCAAGTGCTCAAGCTTCTACGGCAAGAGCGACGGCAAGCGTACCATCAACAACTCCACCGACCTTGCCATGTATCTCCTGGAGGAAGGACATGTTGCAACAGTGGGCGGCGATGCCTTCGGCGATCCGGAGTGCTTCCGCATGAGTTATGCCACAAGCGACGACAATATTCGTGAGGCAATGCGCAGAATAAAGACTGTGCTCGCCAATCTGAAATAAAAAATATGTTAAAGACTCTATATTCATACGATTATTTGTCATTATTTGCTAACTTTGCCAGTAAGAAATAGCAAACCGCTAAACCAATGCCAATAATCGTGTGGATAGGCGTGTCAAACGGCATACTTAAAAACAAACCCAAACAACGGATAAATTTTTAACCATTAATAACTTATTAAATTCTACAAAAAATTATGGCAACTACACAAGCTAAAGCGAATCCGAAGAAAAAGTCTTCTGGATTCCAGGGAGTTAGAGACGCAATTTGGATCATCGTTGCATGTTTCATTCTTGCAGTATGTTTCTTCAAGTTCGTTCTTGGTAACCCTGACAACTTCGTGGGCGGTGACCCAGCAAACGCAGTAAAAGACGGTAGCCTTCTTGGTACAGTGTACAAAGGTGGTGTTGTCGTTCCTGTGATCATCACATTGCTCTTCACCGTTATCGCACTTTCTATTGAGCGTTTCTTCGCTCTCCGCACTGCTTTCGGTAAGAGCTCACTCGGTAAGTTCGTTATCGCTGTTAAGCAGGCTATCACAGCCGGTGACATGGCTAAGGCACAGCAGATCTGCGACAAGCAGCAGGGTTCTGTTGCTAACGTAGTAGGTGCTTCTATCGCTGCTTACAAGGAAATGGAGAACACTCCTAACTTGAAGCGTGCACAGAAGGTTGCAAAGATTCAGCAGGCTCACGAGGAGGCTACTCAGCTTGAGATGCCTACTCTCCAGATGAATATGCCTATCCTTGCTACTATCGTTACTCTCGGTACTCTTACCGCCCTCTTCGGTACTGTGGTTGGTATGATCCGTTCAGTCGCCGCTCTTGCTTCTGGTGGTGGTGGTGACTCACTCCAGTTGTCAGAAGGTATTTCTGAGGCCCTCGTTAACACCGCATCAGGTATCTTGACATCTTGGTTCGCTGTAGTTTCTTACAACTACTATTCAAACAAGATCGACAAGCTGACATACGCTCTCGACGAAGTAGGTTACACTATTGCTCAGACATACGAAGCAAACCACGCAGACGAGGCTTAATTTTACTAACCCTTTAAAACATTTATCATTATGGGTAAAGTAAAAGTTAAG
>JBNMLZ010000047.1:0-14634 GCA_050875085.1 Prevotella sp.
TTCTTGTCGTTCTACCATTTTTAACATGTTGTGCCTGTTTTGTTTATTATATAACTATACAGGCTGGTTTATATTATTGTTAACAATGGACTACTTTTCAATTATTATAATGGATTACTTTTCAATTATTATTTACACCCTCGCCCCCGACCTTCAAAGTTATAAATATCGGGGCGCATCTGTCTCACGAGTTCCATATATCGGGGGCGCATCTAACCTCACGTGTTTCATATATCGGGGGCGAGGGCGCCCCCTCTCCCAGTCATCTTAGGCGTCAAGCAGCACAAACGCAGCCCAATAGTACGGACTGTCGTATATGCCACCATGCCATTTGCGCATACAGGCTTGCGCTTGCCGGAGCGCGTCGTGCTTTGACTTTCCTGCAAACAACGCGCGGTAGAACTCCGTCATCAGAATCTGCGTAGCCTCATCGGAAATCTCGCCCGACGCTGTGTTGCAGGCAGACAGCACAACAAGGTCGAGGTTTCTTATATAAAAGTTGGCGATTTCGGCAGCGGTCATCACACCGCCAAACAAGGCTTTATCATCTTTGTCGGACATAAGAATGCCGGTACGCGACAATACATCATCCTCTTCCGATACGCCTCCCATCGTTTCGTTGTCGCTCACCTTGCTGTTGACAAACGGCATGTCGCCATTAGCCTCAGCCTTGTCTTTGTCCCAGAAATAGCTGTGGGTTGCAATATGAAGGATATTCACATTCTTCATGTTCAGATTGCCAAAACGCCCCTCGGTGGCATCCTCATGGCGAAACATGCCTCAATTGGCCTTATGCTTGTTTTCCTTGTAAATCTTTGTTAGTTCCAGTCCGGTATTGGGCAATACTGAGGAAAGGTCGGGAAAATACTTACGGCAAGCATTCATGTCGATGTCGCCAAACATCACAACGGTTGGCTTGTCCACGGGGGCGTTGTCATAATCTTTGTCGCCCACCATGTATGTTGCCGTGACACGGTGCATGTTGTAACGCTCGTCCATTAGTCTTCCGTCAGAAGACACAACATATTCAATGCCAAGCGTGTTCAGCAATCCTGTTGACGAGAAATATATGGTGTTTGTCTCGGCTCCATGATGCGAGTCAATGAGTTTGTGCCACACAAGATTGTAGATGTCTTTTGTTGTGTAAATACTGCCTTTGGGGACTTTGCGCAACTCTTTCTCGGTGAACAGCCTATATGGAAATGTCAACACATAGCCATTGGTCTTGAAGGTTTTCATTGCTCCATACACAATGTCACCATCCGACTTGTACTTGTAGAAATCAACATACATGTCGCTGTCGTTTATAACAGAGTCCAGGTAATTGTACAGCCTATCTGGTCTAAACTTCGAGAAGAACCTGTCGGTATTGTGAACCTCTTTCATTATCTTCTGGTTTAGAACCACGCTCATGTATTTCATCATCTCCGAAGGCTCGTTATAAGCCGTGTCGGTAAGCTTGTGGTGCTCGTAATAAGGAACTGCTGTCTTGACTGCAGACAATGTGTCGAACACGCTTTGCATGTACTCTCCCTTGGATGCAATTTCCTTGCGTATTGTCTGTTGCAGCATAGACCGCAACATTTTCGACAAGTTAATTCCAGAATAAGCGCCAAAGCACACATACGCATCAAGAGATGTCGTATCAGTCACAGCTTCAGGCAATGTAGCCTCAAGCCACTGCTTGTACATGGGATTCTCCCAAACATGGTTCATGTCTATATCAGAGGCTTTGTCACTCTCAGAAGACAGATTGTTGAGCACATAATAATTTCCGAGGCTCACCCATTCACCTATCTTATCCTTGTTACGACCGTATTTACGGCTCCATTTCACCAATGACTGCAAGAGGTTTATGTAGGCACGGCTGTTCCTCAAGTCAATCATGCACACACTGTCGTTTGCGTAATTCTCCAACGTACGCAGCACACCAACATTGCCTCGCGAGAGCTTGTCATTGCAGATGTCAACGGCAGCGTCAATAAACAATGGATGGCGCAGGTTAAATCCCTGAAGATGTCAGGGCGGAGAGACAACTGCATGTCGCCAAAGAAATCGGCAACCTTCTCAGGCAAGCCACCAATCATAAATATCGGAACAATGCCATATTTGTCATACGGACACTCCAGAAGAACCTGCTCCGCCTTTCCTTGAATGGAATTTTGCACATTTTGCACTCAACGCGCGGTCTTCAAGTGTTGATTTCTCCACTTTCTTTGGCAACATCATAAAAGGCAAACCAGCATTGACACCAAACTCACCCATCTCATATTCAATGTCATAAGTGTCCTTTATCATTCGGAAACGGGTCGGCAGGTCGTATGAGTCAAAAAATGCGTCTGAGCCAAGTTTCTCGACATATACATTTGCAAGGCTGTCAAGATTGTTCACATTGCTAAAATCAACGTGCTGGTTGTATCTCCACTTATATGGCTGTGCGGAACTGCAAAGAGAAACCAACAGCATAGCAATCAAAAGTTTTACACGAAAGAGAATGTTAGCCATATTAGAAGTATTAGGAATAATATATTGACAATTGCAAAATTACTGATTTATTTTCTTAGAAACTCTTTTCCACCACTAAGTTTTGGCTCATCGGCCATTTGTCGCCATTCAGTATCTCCTGCCTAAGTTGACTTATGATACTCTCTGGATTGCGCCAGTCCACTCCGCCACGCATAGCCACAGCCATATTGTATGCCAACGGTCCATACGACTTGCCGTCTGTGGCAACGATCTCGCGGTTGAACTGATAAGGACGGCAAGCCTCAAGATACACTACATTGGCAATATTCGGGTTATGCGCCACGCGATAGTAATTGGCATTCTCAATCTTGCGCGGCTTGTAGACTTTCCGTTCTGCCGAGAAGCAGAAAGGCTCTATTGTTCCGCGAACGGGCGTGTCGTTGTCGCCACGAGAGAATGTGCCGGCATGACAGGCATCAAGAACAATGTAAACCATGCCGCTTGGACCCATCTTCTTGCGCAACGACGACACCATCTTGCGGAAATCGTCGTCGATGATATGGTTCTCGCCATGATAATGCCTTGCGTCATAATGCTTCCATGCGTCTATCGGCACTATCGCCTCGTCCCAACCGTCCGCCTCGTCACCGTTAAGGTCTTCAACTGGCTGACCATGACCGGAAAAGAGAAACAACACTATGTCGCCCGGCTTAGAAGCGGCAACAAGACTGTTGAAAGCGGAAATGATGTTGTCGTGGGTAGCGGCTGCATCGGTCAGTTCAGTGCACAAGAATCCCTGCCTTTTCAATGCCGACGACATAAGAGCCACATCATTGGCGCCATGGATGTTGTCCCATGTATAGCCATTGAGCGGCGACTTGTAAGCCGAGATGCCAACAAGAAGCGCACGGCACGCCTGCGCGTCAACAGAAATGGTTGACATAATGACAACAGCAACAAGAACGAATAACCGTTGGAGAATACTTTTCATGCTCAGATGCATTTACGGGATTTCAACACACTTCCTACACATGCAGCACCTCACCGTCATACGCCAGGCTGACGCCCTCTGGCATACGCCGCTGGGCATCATCGAAGAGACCGATGTGGTGGCAGACGTGGGTGATGTAGGTCTGACGGGCACCGATGCGACGGGCGAAGCGCACGGCATCATCGACAAGCTGGTGGGAGTGGTGCTCCTTCTCGAAGCGCAGGGCATTGACGACAAGCGTCTCTATGCCTTCGAGATAAGGCAGTTCGGTGTCGGCGATGGTCTTCATGTCGGTGATATAGGCAAACTTGCCTATGCGGAAACCGAGTATCGGCATCTTGCCGTGCATAACCTGTATGGGAACGATGGTTATGTCGCCTATCTTCAATGGAAGATGAGGCTCGATTTCGTGGAGTTCGAGCTTCGGCACACCTGGATATAGGTGCTCGCCGAAACAATAAGGCATAATCTGGCGTATGTGCTGGCACGTTTTCTCGTCGCCGTAAAGACGTATCGGCCCAAAAACGGAGAACGGGCGCAGGTCGTCGATGCCGCCCACGTGGTCGTAGTGGATATGGGTCATGAGGATGGCGTCAAGCGGCTTGAAAGGCAGGGGCATGAGCTGCTGGCGGATGTCTGGACCGCAGTCGATGAGCACGCGCGTGGTGGCTGACTCTATGAGGGCGACGCAACGTGTGCGGTGGTCGCGAGGGTCTTTGCTGCGGCACACCTCACACTGGCAGCCAAGCGAAGGCACGCCACCTGACGTGCCGGTGCCGAGGAGGGTTACCTTTAATGAAGACGACAGATTGAAAAATGAAGAATCCATGTGCTTATATAACGCCTGTTTATAACGTTTATTTTTATTATATAACGTTTACTTCGGGATGTATCTCTATGCCGAATTTTGCCTTTACATCCTTTATTATCTGCTGATAGAGCGCAACGACCTCGCTGCCCGTAGCACCGCCACGGTTCACGAGCACAAGAGCCTGCTTGTCGTGCACACCGGCACGGCCGAGCGAGCGGCCCTTCCATCCACACTGCTCTATCATCCATCCGGCAGGTATCTTTATGTGCTCGTCGTCAACCACATAATGCGGCATACCCGCGTATTGTGCGGCAAGACGCTCGTAGACAGCACGACTCACGATAGGATTCATGAAGAAGCTGCCGGCATTGCCCATTACCTTGGGGTCGGGCAGCTTTGCCTGGCGTATCTCGATGATGGTCTGGCGCAGTTGTTCGGCAGTGGGTACGCCAGCGATGCCCTTTGCTTCGAGGGCGTGGCGGATGTTGCCATAGTCAAGGTCGGGGGTGAACGTGCGCGAGAGGCGGTAGGTGACGTAGGTCACGACGTAGCGGTTCTTCCACTCGTGCTTGAAACGGCTCTGGCGGTAGGCATACTGGCAGTCGGCATTGCTGAACTCCACCTTCTTGCCGGTGGCTATCTCGACAGCTTCCACCTTATATATAAGATCCTTCGCCTCGGCACCGTAAGCCCCGATGTTCTGCACGGCACTCGCGCCCACCTCACCAGGGATGAGCGACAGGTTCTCGGCTCCATGCCAACCGTTATTCACGCAGAATGCCACAACCTCGTCCCACGTCTCACCCGAACCGCAACGCAGGAACACATCATCGGCATTAGCCTCGGCGCCAATCGACTGCGCATCCACAATCTCACGCCCCATAATGGCAGAGTGGAGCACAGTGCCCTCGAAGTCGTGAGTGGGCAACAGGTTGCTGCCTTCGCCAACAATGAGCAAAGGCATGTCGGCTGCCGTTAGAGATGTGACAAGCTGCTGGAGTTCGTCAACCGACGTGAACTCCACGAAGCGGCGGCAACGTGCATCGATGCCGAAAGTGTTGTGAGCCAGGAGGCTACAGTTGCTGATGTCTTTCATACGTGAATGTGTAGTGCTGTGAAATGAGACGTGTTACATAATAATCTTCATCAGTTTCCAGTGGTTGCCCTTGCGACGGAACGTCAGCTCCGTCTCAAGTCCATTGGCTATGCCGCGGATGACGAAAATCTTCTGGTTGCTCTCCGAGTACTTCTGTCCGTAGAGGATGTTGTAGATGGTCTGGCTCGGGAGCTCAGGGGCGAACGACGGCCACTGCTCAGGGGCGAGAATACCGCTCATGTTGGAGAAGTCGTCGTCGGGGTTAGGACCGGTGAAGTCGAGCGGGTCGTTGACGCTGCGCACCTGGAATGCCGTGTCAGCCACGAACTTGCTGTAGAAGTTGAGGAACGACGCGTTCTTGCTCTTTGCCAGTGGCTCGTTGACGATGCGTGTCATCATCCACTGTCCGAGGATGCGGTCGAACACATACTGGCGCACATGCTTCTTGTGCAGGTTGATTCGTTCCACCACCACGTGTCCGATGGTTGTGTCTTTCACGACGTTCATCTGCTTCATGTTGTCGAATATCAAGGTGTAGAAATCCTGATGCATGAAGAAATGGTCCATCTTCCAATGTTTCTTCTGTATCATCGTGGAGTCGGCGCCCGTGTAAACAGGAAGCGGGAACTTGATGCGGTTCATCTGAAGCTTGCGGTTGGCGGCGAAATTGAAGAAGAAGTCGTCGAACAACTCGTCGGCAGCCTTCGGCATCGGCGTCTCGGCGATGATTTGGTCCATGGTGTCGACAGCCGTCTCAGCTGTTGTGTTGCTCACGCTGTCGGAATCGGTCGGTGTGGGCTTCTTGTCTGAACAGCCCACTGAAGAAAAACTTATCATGCCCAGAACGATGGCGAGCACGATAAAAAATATTCCTTTTCTCATACTACATTGTTATTCCATTGTAGGACTTTTATTTATATCCCTCAAATTTCTCGCAAAAGTACAACTTTATTTCGATATACTTCTTTTTTAAGTCAAAAAATATTACCTTTGCACTGATTTTAGGAGGTGGAACAACCCGCCAACATGTATTAGAATATAAATGCACTAAAAAATATGATTTTAGAAAAGATAGACAAACTTCTTAATGAAGTGAGCAATCTCAAGGCAAGCAACGCCGAGGAGATAGAGCAGCTCAGACTGAAGTATCTCAGCAAAAAGGGCGAGATTACAGCCCTTATGGCAGATTTCCGCAACGTGGCAGCCGACCAGAAAAAGACAGTCGGAATGAAAATCAACGAACTCAAGCAGCTCGCCCTCCAGAAAATCAACGAACTGAAGGAGCAGAACGAGGAGGCTGAGGAGTCGGCCGACGACTTCGACCTCACACGTTCGGCTTACCCGATACAGCTCGGCACACGCCACCCGCTCACTATCGTCAAGAACCAGATTATCGACATATTCCAGCGCATGGGCTTCACCCTCGCCGAGGGACCGGAAATCGACGACGACCTGCACGTGTTCACAAAGCTCAACTTCGCCGCCGACCATCCTGCACGCGACATGCAGGACACCTTCTTCGTGGAGCAGAACCCCAACGACGTGACCAAGAATATACTCCTGCGCTCGCACACGTCCAACGACCAGAGCCGCATCATGGAGCACCAGCAGCCGCCAATCCGCGTAATCTGCCCGGGTCGCGTGTTCCGCAACGAGGCTATCTCAGCCCGCGCACACTGCTTCTTCCACCAGTTGGAGGGTCTCTACGTCGACAAGAACGTGTCGTTCACTGACCTCAAGCAGGTGCTTCTCACCTTCGCACGCGAGATGTTCGGTCCGGAGACAAAGATTCGCCTGCGCCCGAGCTACTTCCCGTTTACTGAGCCAAGTGCCGAGATGGACATCTCTTGCAACATCTGTGGCGGCAAGGGCTGCGGATTCTGCAAGCACACAGGTTGGGTGGAGATTCTCGGCTGTGGTATGGTAGACCCGAACGTGCTCGAGGCTTGCGGCATCGACAGCAAGGTGTACACAGGCTATGCCTTCGGTATGGGCATCGAGCGTATCACCAACTTGAAGTATCGTGTAGCCGACCTCCGTATGTTCTCGGAGAACGACACACGCTTCCTCGACGAGTTCGTGTCGGCTGACTAACGACAGACAAGCTTACTAAGAATACTGACGGCAATTACATGGTGCTTTTCCGTGTGATTGCCGTTATTTTATTGTTTAATGCTGTCGTTAAATTCTCTAATATTTATATGTTTGTCGAAAAATCTATGTCAATTACGAAAAAATATATACCTTTGTAAATTGATACGTATATATATTAATGTAATAGACGTTTATTTCTTATGCAACCTATATTCATAGCCGGTCCCTGCGTGATAGAGTCGCAGGAACTGCTCAACACAGTAGCCGATACACTTGTCGGGATAAACAAGCGACTCGGAACCGATATTATTTTCAAGGCCTCGTTTGACAAGGCCAACCGCACATCCATCAAGTCGTTCCGCGGTCCGGGACTGGAGAAGGGCTTGCAGATGCTCGCCGACGTGAAGTCGCGCTATGGCTTGCGCGTGCTCACCGACATACATGAGAGCTATCAGGCAGCTCCCGTGGGTGAGGTGTGCGACGTGTTGCAGATTCCGGCATTCCTCTGCAGGCAGACCGACCTTCTCGTGGCTGCCGCAAAGACGGGCAAGACGGTGAACATAAAGAAGGCGCAGTTTCTGAGCGGTGCCGACATGAAGTATCCCGTTGAGAAGGCTCTCGACGCCGGAGCAAAGGAAGTGTGGCTCACGGAGCGCGGCAACATGTTCGGCTACAACAATCTGGTGGTCGACTTCCGCAACATTCCCGACATGCTCGACATCACGCCACGTGTCATAATGGACTGCACCCACAGTGTGCAGCGCCCTGGAGCCGGCGGCGGCAAGACATCGGGCGACCGCCGTTTCGTGCCCAACATGGCATTGGCAGCCAAGGCTTTCGGCGCGAATGGCTACTTCTTTGAGGTGCACCCCGACCCCGACCATGCCCTCAGCGACGGTCCCAACATGCTCTATCTTGACAAACTCGAAGAACTCATAACAAAACTCCTATGAACGAAATAGCAACCGAACGCCTGAAGCACGTCAAGGAATATGCCACACAGTGCATAAAGGACGAGGCGCAGGCTCTGATCGATCTCATTCCACAACTCGACGACAACTTTGAGAAGTCAGTCGAGTTGATATACAACTGCCACGGCAAGGTGATTGTGACAGGTGTGGGCAAGAGCGGACACATCGGCGCGAAGATTGCCGCCACGCTGTCAAGCACAGGCACACCATCATTTTTCATCAATCCGCTCGACGTGTTCCACGGTGATCTCGGAGTGATGACCAAGGACGACGTGGTGCTCGCCATAAGCAACTCCGGACAAACCGATGAGCTGTTGCGCTTCATCCCGATGGTGCTCCACATGCAGATCCCCATCATCGGCATGAGCGGCAACCCCGACTCGCTGCTCGCCAAATACTCAACAACCCACATCAACGTGCGTGTGGCGAAAGAGGCGTGCCCTCTCAACCTTGCCCCTACAAGCAGCACTACTGCCACTCTCGCCATGGGCGATGCCTTGGCAGTGGCACTCATGGAGGTGCGCGACTTCAAACCGCGCGACTTCGCGCAGTTCCACCCTGGTGGTTCGCTCGGCAAGCGACTGCTCACCACAGCAGCCGACGTGATGAAGAGCGACGAGATGCCAATCATAAGCAAGGACATGCCGCTCGGTGACGCCATACTGCTCGTCAGCAAGGGTAAGCTCGGCATGGGTGTGGCGATGGAGAACGACCGCGTTATAGGTCTTATCACCGACGGCGACCTACGGCGCGCAATGGAGAAGTGGCGTGAGCGCTTCTTCGACCGTCCAGTGAGCGACATAATGACGCGCACTCCGAAGATGGTGGCACCTACGACAAAGATAAGCGAGATACAGAAGATAATGAACAAATATAAGATTCACTCCGTGCTCGTCGTCGATGACGAGAAGCATTTGCTCGGCATCGTTGACCACTACCGCTGCATGGTATAGACGGCACATGTCGTATTACTATCCGTAGCGGAGGCTCTGGCCTCCGCAGCACCAAGATACGTGGAACGGCGGACTCCCGTCCGCCGCACTAATGTGTATAAACAAAAGAAATGATTATTAGGACTATTACAGTAATTCTCCTCGCCTGTCTGTCTTTCCTGGCAGAAGCGTCTGCCCAGACAAGCGACTCACTGATTGTCAGCCAGCTCCAGCGGGAGGGCGTTAAGTTCTCCCACAACAACAGCGTGACGCTGCTCATGAGCGGACAGGAGAAGTTCGACGACATGTTTAAAGCCATACGCCAGGCGCGCAGCAGCGTGCATCTGGAATACTTCAACTTCCGCAACGACTCCATCGCGTCGCTGCTCTTCGACCTGCTCGCCGAGAAAGTGAAGGACGGTGTTGAGGTGCGCGCCCTGTTCGATGGTTTTGGCAACGACTCCAACAACCAGCCCCTGCGCAAGCGCCATCTCAAGGATATCCGCTCGCGCGGCATCGAAATCTATGAGTTCGACCCCGTGCGCTTTCCGTGGATCAACCATGTGCTGCACCGCGACCACCGCAAGATTGTCGTGATTGACGGACAGATAGCTTATACGGGCGGCATGAATGTTGCCGACTACTACATCAACGGCACCAAGCAGGTGGGCGAATGGCGTGACATGCACTGCCGTATCGACGGCGACGAGGTGAACACGCTGCAGGCCATTTTCCTGCGTATATGGAACAAGACCGCCAAGCAGAACGTTCATGGCGCCAAGTACTTCCGTGGCATCCACGGCGGTGACTATTTCGAGGGACTCAAGCCCGACACATGCGCTACGGCAGGTAAGAAGATGGTTGGTATCATCAACCGTGAGCCTCTGACTTCAAACAAGATTATACGCACGTTTTATACCGATGCGATAAACGACGCAAAGGACAGCATAAAACTCGTAAATCCTTACCTCACTCTCAACCACAAACTGAAGAAGGCCCTGCGGCGTGCCGTGCGGCGTGGAGTGAAGGTGGAGGTGATGGTGTCGGCTCATAGTGACATTCCGCTAACGCCCGACTGCGTGTTCTACAACGTGCACAAGCTGATGAAGCATGGGGTGGACGTGTATATCTATGAGCCTGGCTTTCACCATACGAAAATAATAATGGTAGACGGAAAGTTCTGCACTGTAGGCAGTGCCAACCTCAATTCGCGCAGCCTGCGCTTCGATTATGAGGAGAATGCCGTGATAATCGACCCTTGCACAACTGCCGAACTGTCAAGGATGTTCGACCGCGACAAGGCACGCAGCTTCAAGCTCACGCAAGAGAAGTGGCTGAAGTTCCGCACTCCGTGGAAACGTTTTGTAGGATGGTTTGCCCATCTGTTGGCTCCAGTGCTATAAAATAAGAAATTGATTTCAAGGCTTAATGAAAAATGAGGTCGAGCAGTTCAAACTTGCTCGACCTCATTTCGTTTTGTTTAGAATTTATCGTGTTTTTTCTTCGACGTCATCTTGTAGACCAGCGTTCCGCCATTCATTATATCCTTGTGGTCGATATAGTTCTTGGTGATTTTCTTGCCGTTCAGTGTGATGGTGTCAACATATTTGTTTTCTTTCGACAGACCTTCGGCAATCACGGTGAAGGTCTTTCCGCTCTGCAGGTGAACAGTTATCTTTGGCATCTGCGGAGCACCAAACACATACTGTGCGCTTACAGGGTTGACAGGATAGAAGCCCATAGCCGAGAGCATGTACCATGCCGACATCTGTCCGCAGTCATCGTTGCCGCAAAGTCCGTCAACGGTAGGATGGTACTGCGTGTCGAATATCTCGCGGATGAGTTCCTGCGTGCGCGACGGGCGTCCGGCAAGCGTGTAGAGGTAAGCCACGTGGTGTGACGGCTCATTGCCGTGGGCATACTGCCCGATGAGGCCGGTCACGTCGGATAGGTTGCTCTCAAGTTTCAGTGTGAAGAACTGGTCGAGCTTCTTCAGGAACGGTTTCTCGCCGCCGAACAGCTTGATGAGTCCCGGAATGTCGTGCTGCACCTGCCATGTGTACTGCCATGCGTTGCCCTCGGTGTAGTCGCCGCCGTTGCTCTCGGCATGTGCGAGGTTGCTCGGGTCGAAAGGCTTCTTCCATGAACCGTCGGAAAGGCGTGGACGCATGAATTGGGTCTCCTTGTCGAAGAGGTTGTGGTAGAACTGCGAGCGACGTGCGAAGTACTGCTCGTCCTGCTTCTTGCCCATCAAGCGGGCCATGTCGGTGGCGCAATAGTCGTCGTACATTGATTCAAGCGATGACGACACGCTCTCAGCCTCTGTGAGGTCGGTTGGCAGATAGCCATACTTCATGTACATCTCCCAGTTGCTCTTGAGCTTGTGCGACTTCGTCTGAGTGTTCTTTATGGCCTGAAAAGCACGCTCGGCATTGAAACCGCGGAATCCCTTGTGGTAAGCCTCTGCAACGATAGACACAGCGTGGTTGCCCACCATGCAGTAGTTCTCCTTGCCCCACAGTCCCCATATAGGCAGGAATCCCTGCACCTCAGCCTGCTCGATGAGCGAGCTTACGAGTCCGTCAACCTTGTCGGGCACGACGATGGTGTAGAACGGATGAGCGGCGCGGTAGGTGTCCCAGCATGAGAAAGTGGAGTAGAACTTTCCTGTCTCAGCCTTTACAACCTTGTCGTCAGCATTGCGGTACATGCCGTCAACATCGGCAATCTGGTTTGGCTGTATGAGGGCGTGGTAGAACGACGTGTAGTAGTTCTCTTTGTCTTCCTCTGTGCCGTCAACGTCGACGCGCTTGAGGTAGCCGTTCCAGTCGTCGTGTGCGGCAGCCTTTACAGCTGCGAAGTCCCATCCCGGCACTTCTGCCTCAAGGTTTTTCTTCGCACCGTCGATGCTTGTTGTCGACATGGCGATTTTTGTGAGCAGCTGTTCACCCTGAGGAATGTCGAAGGTGGCAACGATGCGCTGTCCCTTCTCCGTGTCGGCAGCCTTAGGCAGTTCCACATGGCTGACAACAGGACGGTTGAACTTCATCACGAAGAAGTAGTCCTGCTTCACCCATACCGTGTTCTGCACATGGCCAACCAATGTCTGCGCGTCTTCCCAATGTGTCTCGCAGAAGTTCACCTGCGAGTGATACTGCTTGTCGTTCCACGACGGGCCGTGCTGCAGGTCGATGAGCACGCTGGTGGAGTCGGCAGAGTCGAATGTGTAGCGGTGGAATGCCACGTGTGGCGCAGCTGTAAGCTCAGCCTTCACCTTGGCGTCGGTCAGGTAGACGGAGTAGTAGCCCGGTGTGGCAAACTCCTGCGACTTGGCGTAGCGTGAGCGGTAGCCGTCCCATGGGCGGGTACGCTTGCCAGTGGCTGGCATCACGAGGATGTCGCCAAGGTCCATGCAACCGGTGCCGTTGAGATGGTCTTGCGTGAAGCCCCAGATGAGCGAGTCGCTGTAAACATATTCAGCGCAGTAGCGCCATCCCACACCTCCGGTGACAGGACTTGTCTGAATCATTCCGAACGGGCGGCAAGCGCCGGGGAATGTATGGCCGTTGTCGGCATTTCCCACAAAGGGATTGACATACTTTGTGTAGTCCTTATTGTCGGCAAATGACTGAGTGGCGGCAATACTGAAGAGTCCCATTGCCGCAAATGCCCATTTGCAGATACTTGAACGAGATTTGTTCATGTGTGAATAAGATTTGTTATTAATAGATTTATTGTTGTTGCACATTTTAGTTGATACAAAGTTACGCTTTTTCGGTGGGGTAGCAAAACTTTCTGGACTATATTTCCCAATTATGGTTGTTTCTTTACCGTAAATTTCAGATAAAAGTGCTATCTTTGTACACTAAATGAACTAAGTAGAAACAATCAGTATCAGAATTTATAATTTAAACCCAAGAATAAGATTTATGAAAACCAACAGTTTACTTGTTCTTTTGGCTTTAGGTCTGTCCGCTTGTGCGGGTAGTAAGTATGCCGGTGTGCCGAAAGAGTATCATGAGTTGATCAACAAGACCATGATTGCGGCAGGCGACAATGCCAAAGAGTTGAAGAAGGCTTTGAAGGAAACGCCCGCCGACGAGAAGGAAGGCATGGCGTTCTTGATTTCCTACATGCCGGAAAGAGACGCCAAATCATTGACAGCCGATTTCTTGAAGGAGAACGTGGCTTATGCTTACAAGGCAAGGAATGAATTCGCGTGGGCAAAAGAGGTTCCCAATGATGTCTTCTTGAACGACGTGGTGGCTTATGTCAATCTCAACGAGGAACGCGAAAACTGGCGCAAGGACTTTTACGAGCGTTTCAAGAAATATGTTGCGCCTTGCAAGACGATGCGCGAGGCAATCGACTCCGTGAACAAGAATATCCGCGACGAGGTGGTTGTTGATTACAACACGAAGCGTGAGAAGGCCGACCAGGCTCCTTATGAGTCAATGCGCCAGCATATGGCTTCATGTTCTGGTCTCTCCATTTTGCTGACCGACGCGTTCCGTGCGGTGGGCATTCCTTCGCGTGTGGCAGGAACTCCGAATTGGTATGACAACCGTGGCAACCACAACTGGAGTGAGGTGTGGGTTGACGGCGGTTGGCACTTCACGGAGTATTATCCTTCGGATGATTTGGACAAGTCGTGGTTCATGGCTGATGCAGGCAAGGCCATCAAGGATGATGTGGAAAAGGCCATCTATGCCGCTTCTTTCAAGCCCACCGATTCTTATTTCCCTTTGGTGTGGGACATGGGCATACGCTACGTTCATGCAGAGAACGTTACCGACCGCTATACCAGTCTGTACAGGGCACAGTTGGCTGCCACTCCTGCTGATGACAAGCATGTTGACCTGCGCGTGATGGTGTTCAAGGACAAGGATCATGCCGAGAACTCCAGCGACCGCGTAGCCACTAACCTCGATGTGTACAGCGGCGACAAGCAGCTCTTCGGTGGTCGTAGCACCGCTGCCACCCAGGACATGAACGACGTGCTTACATTCAAGGTTGAGAAAAACCAGTCATACACTGTTAAATTCATGAACGCCAAGGGCGTGCTGGAAACCAAGGATGTGAACGTTGGAGACCAGACAACGACGTTGAAACTGTATATGGAATAGGGCAACATAAACATTCAAGATAGAAGTGCACAGTTTTAGCATATAGAATATCCCTCCCGAGGAGGTGCAGACATTCTTGAAGCGTAGCGGAAAGGTTGTCTGCACCTCCTCGGGAGGCAAAAAGACAACCAGCAATACAAATAACAA
>JBNMLZ010000048.1:0-14615 GCA_050875085.1 Prevotella sp.
CGCCCTCGCCCCCGACATACGTAAGGGGGAACGCCTACTATCCCAGCTTTTTTGTCGGGGGCGAGGGCGCCCCCTCTCCCAGTTATTTACAACTTAACCTTCACTTCGGCACCGTTGTACTCAACCATCTTGCCTTGAGCGTCGAAGTCGAGCTTCTGCTCCTTCGATGGCGAAACAACGACGATGTTGAAGCGGCGGTTCTGAAGCATTCCGTCGAACGAACCGTTGCGCTTGCCAAGAGTCAAAGTCTTTGACTTCTCGTCGTAGCGGATGTCGATTGTGGCATACTGACCCTTCTCGTAGTTGTAGTCGAGTCCGTCATCCTCGTAGAGGAGGAAGTCGGCGTTCTTGCCTGTATATACATAGAGGTTGATAAGCTCAGGCTTCTTCTCGTCGCTCCACTGCATCTCGGGACCGAACGGAACGATGGCACCCTCGCGAACGAACACCGGCATCTTCTCGTAAGGAGCATCGGCGTCGATGGTCTGGCCGCCTGTGAAGTGCTTGCCAGTGTAGAGGTCGTACCAACCGCACTGCTTCGGCAGATAAACCTTGCGCGAGCGAGCCTCATACTTGTATACCGGGCAAGCCATGAACGCCGGACCGAACATCCACTGGTCGCCGATGTTCAGAACGTTCTGGTCGTCCTGGAAGTCCATAGGCAGACCACGCATCAGCGTGTAGTCCTTCAGGTTGGCCCATGCAGCCATGCTGTAGAGGTAAGGCATGAGGCGATAGCGCAGCTTGTCGTAGTAGACGATTGACTTGTAGCAAGGATGGTTGTCGGGGGCAATGTTCCAAACCTCGCGCAACGGCCACTGGCCGTGGGTGCGGTAGAGAGGAACGAAGCAGCCGAACTGGTTCCAGCGAGCCTGAAGCTCACGCCATTCCTTCATGTCGGAGTTCTCCTCGCCAGTCTTGTCATACACAGCCTGTGCAGCCCAATAGCGGCTCTCAGCCGTGAAACCACCCTGATCCATACCCCAGAACGGGATACCAGCCATACAGTAGTTGAGTCCGGCGGTCATCTGGGCGCGCATGTCCTCCCAACGGGTGCCTATGTCGCCACTCCAAGAGGCTGTGCTGTAACGCTGCAATCCGGCGAAACCACTACGTGTAAGCAAGAACACACGCTTGTTGTTGCCCGTAGCGCGCTGACCTGTATAGATGGCGTCGGCATTCTCGATGCCGTAGGCATTGAAGTATTCTGTTGACGAGCCGAGGGCTGTAGGTCCGCAGAGAGCCTTGCGATAGCCTATCGGCGTGCAGTCGCGCACGTTAGGCTCGGAAGCGTCCATCCACCAAGCGTCTACGCCATAGTTGTACTTCTCGTAGAGATTCTCGTTCATCTGACGCCAGAACATTTTTCTTGCGCCAGCCGAATAAGCATCGTAGAAACCTGCGATGTAGCCGGGACCCACCCAGTCGCGCAAGGAATCATTCACAGCCTGGGTGTACATCCATCCGTGCGAGGCAAGCTCCTTGTAGTTGTCGGTGTTGTGGTAGAACTTCGGCCAAACGGAAATCATGAAGCGGCCATGCTGCTTGTGAACGTCGTCGAGCATCTTCTGCGGGTTAGGATAGCGTGTCTCGTCGAACTTGTGGCTACCCCACTGGTCGTCCTTCCAGTAGTTCCAGTCCTGCACGATGTTGTCGATAGGAATCTGACGCTTGCGGAACTCAGCGAGTGTGCCCGTGATTTCGTCCTCAGTTTTATAGCGCTCGCGGCTCTGCCAAAAACCAAGACTCCACTTAGGCATAATAGGAGCCTTACCTGTAAGAGTGCGATAGCCGGAGATAATCTTGTCCATGTTGTCGCCTGCGATTACGTAGTAGTCCATGTCTCGGCTCATCTCGCTCCATATGCTCATGCGGTTCTGCTCAGCGTCTGTGCGCGGAGTGGCAACACGCAGTCCGCAGTAGGACACATCGCCGTCAGGAATCCACTCGATGCGGATAGGCACGCGCTTGCCTTTCTCAAGACGAACGGCAAACTTGTATGAGTTAGGGTTCCATGCCGTGCGCCAACGCTCAGGCACAACCTCCTTGCCGTCGATGAACACCTTGGTGTAGCCGGCATAGTAGAGGATGAACTGATAGTTGCTTGACACGTGCGGCTCGATGGCTCCCTCATAAACAACATTTGAGCCAACAAGTTTGAAGCCCTGTGGCAAGTGCTTCACCTCGTCGCAGTTCTCGAAATAGAGCGAGTCTTCCTGACGAACGAGCTGACTGCCATCCTTGGCGTTGTATGTGCCGGTCAGTCCACCCTTGTTACCGTTGCGGTCGTAAAGAGTGAACTCCTTGCCGAGCTGCTGATAGGCGTTAGGATTGCCCCAACGGCAGAGTGAGTAGGAGTCCCACAACAAGCCGTAGTGCTTGGTCGACATGATGAACGGCACGGAAATCTTAGTGTTGTACTGGAACAGCTCCTCGTTCTTGCCCTTGTAGTTGAAGTCGTCGGCCTGGTGCTGGCCAAGACCATAGAAAGCCTCATCGTCGGGACTCTCGAACGTGGCGTTCCACGACCAGCCATGGCGTTTTTCCTCGGGAAGCGTCGTGCCCATGCCAATCTCGTTTGTCGGGACAGTGTACGGGCGGAAAGTCTTGCCGTCCTTTGTCTCGTTCAAGAGCAGCTTGCCCTTACCATCATAGAAGGCGATGTGTCCTGTTGCCTCGTTGACAACAGCCGACACATTCTTAGCCTTCAGCGTGATAACGCCATTTTTCTCCGTAACTTTATATTTTGGCGTAGCCGTCTGCGGCACGATGATAAGGCTGTGCTTCTCGGGGAAAGCACTCTCCTTAGTGGCACGCACACGAATAATGTCGTCGTTCACTACCTCAAGGCGCACAAGGCGGGCGCCATTCTCAGAGGCGTTCTTCACTTGCAGGGTTATACCCTTGCCATTGTCGGTGTAGCCAGCTGCGAAAGTGGCTGATGCACCGAGCATTAACATTGTTGATAGTAATAATCTGGTCTTCATTATTTAATGTGTTATGTTTATTTCTTATACTGTGACGGCCCTACTCCATAGTACTCCTTGAAGTACTTCGAGAAGTTGCGCGGCAGGTTGAAACCCACCTTATATGCCACCTCACTTACATTCAACTGCCCTTCCTTCAACAACCTTGCGGCATGTTTCAAGCGTATGACACGGATAAACTCCGACGGCGTGGAACCTGTGATTGACAGCAGACGCTTGTAGAGATGCACACGCGACATGCCAAGATGCTCGCTCATCATCTCAACGGAAAGCTCCGTGTTGCCGAGGTTCTGCTCAACGAAAGCCGTTGCCTTGTCGACGAGCTGCTGGTCTACCGAAGTTATCTGCTCCTCGGTAATCTTAGGAACTATCTTTTCCTGTTTATCAGCCTGTTGCTGTTCACTCTGACCGTTGGTCTGTGCCGAGTGCGAACGTATGAGGTTGTCGATGCGCACGTTGAGCAAGTCGAGGTCGAACGGCTTGGTTATGTAAGCGTCGGCTCCAGAGGTAAAGCCCTCTATCTTGTGCTCAGTGGAAAGACGGGCGGTGAGCATCACAAACGGTATGGTTGCCGTAGACTTGTCATCCTTCACAGCCCGGCAAAGCTCGTTGCCGTCCATCTCTGGCATCATCACGTCACTGAGGATAATGTCGGGCTTGTGCTCGGCAATCTTGGCGAGAGCGTCCTTGCCGTTGACGGCGGTGCGGACGTGATAGTGCTCGCCAAGCATCTCGGACATGAATGTGAGGAAGTCATCGCTGTCGTCGACTATGAGCACTTCCCTATCAAGAGGAGCGGGTGCATTTACTGGGAGAGTGGGTGCCTCGCCCACGACAGACTGAGCTTCTTTCTTGGATATTCCTTTAGATTCAGTTGAGATATTGTTCTCGTTGGCAGGGGTCGATATTCCTTTTGCACTTTGACTGTCGGAGGCGAGGGCACCTCCGCTCCCAGTTACTGGCAGGTCTATCGTGAATACTGTTCCCTTGCCGCCGTTCTCCATATTGTCAGTCACGGTGATGCGACCACCGTGCATGGCCACGTACTCGCTGGCGATGTTCAGTCCGAGTCCACTGCCGCCGAACGGCGACTCCTTGCGGTGCTTAGTCTGGTAGAAGCGGTCGAACACGTGGCGCTTGTCCTCGTCACTGATGCCGCATCCAGTGTCGGCAACCGATATGAGCAGATGCCGTCCATCCTGCTTGCTGGCAAGCGAGTCGGTGTCAACCCAGCGCACACTCACCATTATCTTTCCACCCTCTGGCGTGAACTTATAAGCGTTGCTTAGAAGATTGTTCATCACCTTCTGCATCTTGTCCTCATCAAACGACATCACGAGCGAGTCAATCCTGCTGAAGAACTGAAGACTTATGTTCTTCTGCGACAGCCGCGCAAAATCGTCGGCAATCTCGCGGATGAACCTTATAATGTCGCCCGGCTTAGTGTCGAGATGCATGGCGCGTGTCTCTATCTTGCGTATGTCGAGCGTCTGGTTGACAAGGTTGAGCAAGCGGTTGGCGTTGCGCAGGACGAGTTCGAGACGCGTGCGCTTCTGCTCGTCACTCTCCTTGTCAATCAGCGCCTTGACTGGCGAGATGACAAGCGAGAGCGGAGTGCGCAATTCATGGCTTATATCCGTGAGGAATGAGAGTTTCATCTCGTCCATCTTTCTGTTGCGTTCAGCCTCCTGGCGTATCTGCTCTATGCGCATTTTCTCTATCTGGCGGCGTATTGTTAGATGCCATGCGAGCCATGCTGCAGCGGCTATGAGCAGTATATATATAATGTATGCCCATGTAGACATGTAGAAAGGAGGCGCGATGTGTATCTCAAGCTCACTTGTCTCCTTGCCCATTGTGCCGTCGCGCTCCACTACGCGCACCTGTAGGGTATATGTGCCAGGATGCAGGTTGGTATATGTGATGCTCGGCTGCGACTCAACCGTTGTGAGCCACTTGTCGTCGCCGAAACCTTTAAGGCGGTACATGAAATGACATTTCTCCGGCACCGACACATGGTTGGTGGCAAGCAGCACGGTGAAGGCGTTCTCGTCGTACTTCAGACTGAGACGGTGAGACGTGTTGACCGAGTTGTCAAGGATAGTGCGACCCATGTATTTCTCGCCCACCGACAGCGGATGGTCAAAAAGCACAATGCTAGAGAAGAGCACGCGTGTGTCGGCTGCCATTTGGCGTTGAGAGCGCGACGGTATGGCATTGATGCCATCCTGACCGCCAACGAGTATCTGTCCATTACCATTGTTGCAGATGCTGCGATAGTTGAAGCGACGTTTCTGTAGTCCGTCAAACTCATCGAAACTGTTGGTGAAGAAGCTTAGCGAACCGTCCTTGCGCGTCACCTTTATGCGCACAACCACATTGGAGAGTGTCGCCCAGATGTTGCCGTCGGCATCCTCACACACGGCACACGCCAACTGCTGGCGTTGGTAGATATGGAATATGCGCTGGGTCGTGGGGTCGTAGACATCAAGCCCCGACATGTTGGCGTTCCAGATGAGTCCGCGGCTGTCTACATAGACGTCGTTGACCGACAGACTTGAGAAGTCGCTGCCATCCGTGGTCTTTGGCAATGAAGAAACCTTGTGACTGCGCGGGTCGATGACGGAAAGCCCCAACGAGTGTCCCACAACAATGCGACCGCTATGGTCTACGCGCACTGCCGATATGTATTTTGACGGAAGACGGGAGTTGTCGGGGGTGTAGGTCGTGAAACTGCCCGTCTTCGGATTCATTATCTGTAAGCCACCGCCAAGAGTTCCAATGACTATGTTGCCATGACGGTCCTCGGCGAGAGCCCACACGCTGTTGTTGGCGAGAGCCGAGTTCTGCTGCGTGTATATGCGGAACGAGCCGTCGGCGTAATGAGTGAGTCCACCGTTGAACGAACCGAACCACAGCGAGCCGTCCTTTGCTGTAAGGCTACTCACCACAACGTCGCTGCCAAGACGTGTCTCTGACTTGCAATAGTGGCGACGCGCGCCCGTTGCGGGACTGTAGCAGATGATGCCGTTGTCATTGGTACCGCACCAATAGTTGCCCAGTCGGTCGGTGGTAATGGTGCAGACGTCACCGAGAGTGACCGTCGGGAAATGCGACAGCGAAGGCGAATAGTAGGCAATGCCATTCTTGTATGTGCCTATCCAAGCCGCTCCCGTGCGGTCGATATATATGCTTTGAAGTGTGTTGTCGGGAAGAGTGTTGGGGTTCTGCTCATCGTAGCGCACGTTGCGGAGTGAGCGGCGGGCGATATTTGCAATAAACAGTCCCTCATGTTCGGTGGCAAGCCACAGATTGTGGTGGCAGTCCTCCTTGAGGTCTTTCACGAAGACATCGCGCATGCCGTTCATGCCGAGCATTGCGAAGAACTCCGTTGGAGAAGAGAACCAGCGGCGCGAGATGCACGAGTAGACGTAGGTGTGTCCCGTGGCATGGTTGCTTATCCAGTAGTTGTAGCGCGAATCGATATACGTGGTGTAGTATTGTGCCCGGTTACCATTCTGTTTTGCCAGTGTGCGGTTGATCCACACCACGCGTCCGGCAGGTCCGTCGAGACGCACGAGAGTGCCGTTCTCAAGAGAGACGACGAGCGACGAGCCGCGCTCAGTGATTCCCGTTATTGCTCCTGCGGGAATGTTGTCCTTGCCCCTGCCTATGGCGAAGAGGTGGACAGTATTGGTTGAGGTGTTGTAATAGTAGCATCCCTTGCCGTTGACGGCTATCCAGAAGTTGCCTTTGGAGTCGACAAACACACGGTTGGGAGTGCCGGTCATGCCACGTTGGGTCATCCATGTGGCAATGTCAGCCGAGAAGCTCTCGGTTGCTGGGTTGTAGATGCAGTAGCCCTCGTTGGTCTGCACCCACAGGTTGTCGTCGCCGTCGAGCGTTATACCTTCAATCTGGTTGCTGCGGAGCGACGTGTTGTCGGTTGAGCTGGAATAGAAGTTCTTGAAACGGAAACCGTCGTAGCGGCTCAGTCCTGCGGCTGTGCCTATCCAGAGGAATCCGTTGCGGTCCTTCAATATTGTGCTCACATGGCTGTCGGCAAGCCCGTTGTTGGTGTCGAGACAGCGAAAATCAAGGTTTGATGCCCATGATGAAGAGCATACCAATAGTGCGGAAAAGAGGAAAGCGAAAATCCGCGCGTAGGGTGCAATGCGTGCTTCGTTCGTCTGTGTCATACGAATGTGATTGAATCTTAGGTTTAAATATGTGCGATTTAGTGTCACAAAAGTAATCATTTTCTGTCTTTTCCGTTTGATTTATCTTTACTTTTACTGATACTTTTTATAAAAAATGGCCGGGGCAGCTTATTCCGAAAGGATAGGAGAAAGGTAACGCCACCCACGGCCACCTGATGAAACAATTAATATTCCAGAGCCCTACCCCCAACCCCTCCCCAGTAGGGAGGGGAGTAGTGTGCTCTACTAACTCAATTAACTTGACTTATCTTATTATATTTCTATATACACCTTACTACTACTTGTTTATTTATCCATTTTGGGCTTATTAGCCCTTGCTTATTTTATATTTGCAGTGCATACCACACCCCTCCCCCTTCGGGGAGGGGATTGGGGGGATGACTTTTTTACCAGCCTGCGTTCTGCTTGTAGATGCCACCTGAGAGTGAAATCTCAGAACTTGGAATCTGCCAGAAGCCACGCTTTGCGCGGATGTTGTCGGCCTTGAACTGGCTTGTGATGTCGCTCTTTACAGTGTTCTCATACACCTCAGAAGCCTTACCAGACGCGCCATTCTCATAAGCCTGTCCAACAATGGCATTCACGAATTTGTCGAGACCCTGACGACGGAGGTCGAAATAACGGATACCCTCGCCCATAAACTCGCGACGGCGCTCCTGCCAAATCTGGTCGCGTGTAGGAGCTGCACTGACGTCGTGGTTGTGGTTGCCATAGGCACGCCACATAACATCATTGTAATCCTGAACGGCATTCTGACTGCCAAGCTCGGCTGCCATAAGCAGCACGTCAGAGTAGCGGAGCAGAATCCAGTTGGCATCCTGTGAGGTCATGAAGTTGTGGCCTGACACATCGCTCTCGTTGTCGACAACGAATGAACCGTCGGTGTATACAAGCGGAGTGTACTTCTTGATGTTGTAACCAGTGAGGTCGCAAGCATCGGTCCTTGACTGTGCCTCGTAAGCAGTGCCGTTGCCATCATTGTTGGTGAGGTTGCGGGCATCAATAATAGAGGCGGCGAAACGCTTGTCATCAGAAGAGTATATGTTGCGTGCAGAGTTGGTGACTGTGCAGGCACCCCATCCGAATCCGTAAGGAGCAGTCCACGTGTTACGCATACCGATGTTGATGACGAAGCGGTTACCGTTGGAATTGCCGCTCCATGTCTGGTCGTTGTTGAACTTAACCACCCAGAGGATTTCCTGGCTTGCCTCCTTGTAGGTGTCCTTCAAGCCCTGGTCCTTTGCAGAAGGCTTTGCGCTTGAAGCACGCCAAAGGTCGGCGTAGTTGTCCTCAAGCTTGAACTTCTTTGATTTTATAACGTCCTCGCAATACTGCAAAGCCTGAGCCTTTGTCAAGTCACCTGGCATGGTCTTGAACTCATTGTTGTTGTATACTCCATCATAGAAGAGGTATACGCGGGCAAGCATTCCCTCGGCTGCGTAGCGAGAGATGCGACCAAGCGTTGAGCTGTTGTCGGTGAACTTGTCGGCAGGGATATTCTCAGCTGCATACTTCAAGTCCTCTACGATGAGCTTGTAAACATCGTCAGGAGCAGCCTGCGGAACCTTCTCGGAAGTAGGCTCTGTCACCAAAGGCACATTCTCGAACATACGAACGAGGTCGAAGTAGGCAAGTGCGCGGATGGCGCGTGTCTGCCCCTCAACCGACTTGCGCTCTGAGTCGGAAGCCCAAGAGATGTTGTCGAGCGAACCGAGCAAGAGGTTGCAGTTGTAGATGCACTTGTAGTAGTCGCCCCAAACACCACCGAGCAGGTTGCTGCTTGCGGGGTTGATTGACTGGTCCATGCGGTCAAGCAGACGGTTGTCGCGGTCATCAGGACCGCCACCACCGTAGCAATCGTCGGACATCATCTCCGAAATCTGGTACATTGACAGACCGCTTCCGCTTGACACGGTGTTCTGATAGCGGTCGTAGCAACCAATGACAGCCGACTCAGCCTGTTCTGCTGTCTTGTAATAATTTGTTGTGGTGAGACTTGTCTTCGACGATGTGTCGAGGAAACTGTCGGTGCATGATGAGAGCATCATGGCAGCAAGACCACAAAGCAGTATATTTGATTTTATTGAGTTCATAGTTATTCAACTTTTAGAATTTCACGTTTACACCTACGATGAATGTACGGGCATGTGGGTAAGAGCCAGTGTCGATACCCGACATCCAAGACATCTCGCCGAAACCAACCTCTGGATCCATTCCGTCATACGAAGTGAATGTGTAGAGGTTCTGCACCTGGAAGTAGAGACGGGCCTGTGATATTGCCTTGAGGTTGATGAGCTTTGAGAAATCGTAGCCCACTGTGATGTTGGCAATGCGCAGGTAGTTGCCGTTCTGCAGATATATGTCAGAGAACTGTGTCCAGTTGCGGTCGTCGTTGGTCAAGCGCGGAAGCTTGTTGGATGTTCCCTCACCGTGCCAGCGTCCGAGGAACGTAGTGGTGTAGTTGCTCTTCAGACTGTTTCCCCAGTTGCGGTAGCCGCCGTTTGCAATCTTGAATCCTGCTGCACCAGAGAGTGTTGCAGAGAAGTCGAGCTGCTTGTAGTTGAAGCCGAGGTTGAAGCCGAAGTTGAACTTAGGTATACCGTTGCCGAGATCAACCTTATCGTTGTCGTCGATCTTTCCGTCCTTGTGAACGTCAACAATCTTAAGGTCGCCAGGCTGTGTGCCGTCGATAACACCGTTGCCGGCTGCCTTCCAGTCGTCAATCTCCTTCTGGTTCTGGAACACACCAGCTGTCTTGTAGCCCCAGAAGTAGCCCATAGCGTGGCCATTCTCGCAGCGGAAGAACTCAGGCTGGTTGTTGAACATGATGTTGGCGTTGGTTGAGCCAGCATAGTAGCCGTGGATGATGCCGCCCTCGGTAGGAATCTTGCCCACCTCGTTCTTGTTGTAGGAAACGTTGGCACCTACGTGGTAGTTGAAGTCACTTGAAACGTGGTCGTCCCATGTCAAGCCAAGCTCAAAGCCCTTGTTTGTAACGTCACCACCATTAATATAAGGTGCGTCGGCACCGGCTGTTGCAAGCACTGGAGCCTGGACAATCCAGTCCTTCGTCTTCTTGTAGTACCAGTCGAAGTTAACACCAAGACGTGAGTTCAAGAAACGTGCGTCGAAGCCCAAGTCGGTCTGCTCAGATGTCTCCCACTTCAACTCGGAGTTGCCGAGACGGTCGGAGATGGCACCGTTGGTGTTCAATGTAGAACCCTTGCCTGTACCGAAGTTGTAGCCTACGTTGCTGAGTGTAACGGTGGCTGCATAGAGGAACGGATCGATGTTGTTGTTACCAACCTGACCCCAGCTGCCACGAATCTTGAAGAAGTCGAGCCATGAGCGTGTCTTCTCCATGAACTTCTCACCAGTTACTACCCAACCAGCTGACACAGACGGGAACCAACCCCAACGATGGTTCTTTGCGAAACGTGAAGAGCCGTCGGAACGGAGTGTAACATTGGCCATGTACTTGTCATCGTAGTTCCATCCGATACGGCCGAAGTAAGAAATACGGCGGTAGTCCTCGGTAGGATAACCACCAATTTGACCATTGTTGCCGCTGTTGTTGTTCTTCAGATATGCTGTCTTCCAACTGTCGTAGATGTTAAGCAATGATGCGTCGCCAGAGATGTAGTCGCCCTGGGCACGCTCAACCTCCATACCGAGCATTGAGTTGAACTGGTTCAATCCCATCTTCCAGTCGTACATGGCAGTGTTGGTCCACGTGAGGGTCCAGTTCTTTGTCATGTTCTGCTTAACGGTAGAATTGCCCTGATTGTTGTCGTTAGGTGTTGCGAAATATGTCGGGTTATACTCGCGGTATGAGTTGGAGTTGTGGTTGAAGCCGAGCAATGTCTTGATGCGCAAGTTCTTGATTGGCTACAACTCAGCATACACGTTTGCCACCCAGTTCTGGGCATCGTTCATGTTCTGGTTGCGGTAGAGAGCGGCAACTGGGTTGCCGTCGTACTGGAACCAGTCGTTGGCTGTTGAATATGAGTATCCGTGGTTGAGGTCGTCGCGTCCGTCCTGCTGGAGATAAACTGGCTGGAGCGGAGAAGTGGCGTATGCTCCACGCAACTTGTTGTTGTACATGTTGCCTGTGATGTTGCCGTGGTTCTTGGTGTAAGAGAACGAGAGGTTCTCGCCAATCTTCAACAAGTTGCCATAGAGTTTCTGCTCCATGTTGGAGCGGAAGTTGTAGCGCTCATAGTTGCTCGCCTTGTTGCCGCCTACGATACCATCCTGAGAATAATAGCCGAGCGAAACGGCGTATGTGCTCATGTCGTTACCGCCATTCACACCGATAGTATAGTTCTGAACCGGTGCTGAGCCTTCAAACATCTCATCCATCCAGTCGGTGTTGTAGATGTTGCCGTTGGCATCGTGGATCGACTTGATTGAAGCCCAGTCGTAAGCTGTTCCGCCAGAGTTGATGTTCTGCTCGTCCATGAGCTGCATGTACTGTGTGGCATTGAGCATCTTCACCTTCTTGGCAACTGTCTGCCAGCCATAGTAACCATCGAATGTTACCTGAGCGTGACCCTTCTTGCCACTCTTTGTTGTAACGATTACAACGCCATTGGCAGCCTGGGCACCATAGATGGCGGCAGAAGCGGCGTCCTTCAAGACATCGATTGACTCAATATCCGAAGGATTGACAGTTGTGATGTCGAGTCCCGGAATACCATCGATTACGTAGAGAGGCTTGTTGTTGGTATTAGAGCCCTGGCCACGGATAATAACCTTCATGCCTGAGCCAGGCTGACCGCTCTCCGAGATGATGTTCACACCAGGAGTCTGTCCCTGCATGGCCTGAAGAGCATTGCCGGTGTTGCGCTTGGCAAGATCCTCACCCTTCATCTGAACGGTGGCACCAGTAACGAGCTTCTTCTTCTGTACACCATAACCAATGACAACCACATCATTTAAAGAATGTGATTCTTCCTGAAGCTTGATGTCGAGATTGTCGCCCTTCACCTTAACCTTCTGCTGAACGAAACCGATGTATGACACAACGAGAGTTTCGCCCTCGTTGGCATCGATTGTGAAGTTGCCGTCAATGTCGGTCACTGCATTTGCCTTGCGGCCCTGCACCTCAATGGAGGCTCCGATAAGAGGTTCGTTATCGGTGGTCGAAACTATCTTTCCTTTGATAGGACCTGCCAATGCCGAACCAGCTGAGAGAACGTTCGCTGCTGGGAAGAGCAGCGTAGATGCGAGAGCATACTTGCATAACGATGAGTTAATGCAACCTTTTTCGAATAAGGTTTTCCTCATAACTGGACGTTTTTAGTTTATTAATATTGTAAGTTTAAAGTTGTTGTCAAGTAGATAGCCAAAGCGTTGTTTGGTTTCGGTTGCAAAGCTACAAACAATAAAAATAAATGTGAAGAAAACTTTAATCTTAAAGGTGTATGTTTTGTTTCAGAAATAGGTACAAAATGTTACGCAACCGCGTAACATTTTGATTACCAATATTTTATAATTACTTAATAATTACTTACCATTTAGTATTTCTCTACGGCGCATATTCGGAAAGAAACGCGTCACACAGTAGATTGTGGCCAATACTCCGATAAATCCTCCTGCATAACCAATGCCGGAAAGGGAGGCATGGGTGACTACAAGACCTCCTACATAGGCTCCACAACCGATGCCGAGGTTGAATATGCCCGAGAATATCGACATGCCAATGGATGTCGCGTCTTCCGGAGCGAAACGTATGGTGTTGTCCTGAAAGGCAATGTTGAATGCAGTAGCCATGGCTCCCCACACGATGCACACAAACACCATAGTTGCCAGAGTCATGGCTGCCGCCTGCATGAATATGAGACACAGAGCCGGAACTAACGTTGTGATGAACACGAAGCGACGGCGGTTTGCCATATAATACTTTGAGAACGCGATGCTGCCCAACATTCCAGAAGCGCCAAAAACAACGAGCGTGAGAGTGACCACATCGGGCGACATGCCTGCCACACGACCGAGGAACGGCTCTATGTAGCTGTAGCCAGTATAATGGGCAGTGGCAAAAAGCACCGACATGATGAACACTCCCATCAACACACGGTTGCTGAGCAATGCCGGAAGCTTCCTGACAGAGAACTTGCCACGGCTCTCAAGGCGCGGAAACACCATGGCGATAAAGAGGAATATCGCTGCCGATATCACTGCTATACTGAAGAATGTCATGCGCCATCCGACATACAAGCCTACCACACGGCCTAACGGCAACCCGACAACCATTGCTACCGATGAGCCAGTGGCTATGGTGCTCAGTCCAAGGGCGCGGCGTCCATCGGGCACGGTGCGCACGGCAAGCGGCGGGGCTATCGACCAGAATATGGAGTGTGCACATGCTACGCCTATACGCGAGAGCATGAGTGTGTAGTAGCCCTCGGCAAATGCCGATGCCACATGACTGACAACAAAAAGGGCTATTATGGACAGTAGAAGACGCTTCAGCTCCATCTTCGACACCATTATCATAAGCGGAAGCGACATCAGAGCAACAACCCAGGCATATACTGAGATAAGAAGTCCGGCACGGGCATCACTGATGTTGAGGTCGGTGGCTATATCTGTAAGAAGTCCGATGGGCATGAACTCGGAGGTGTTGAACACGAAAACGGCAAAGGTCAACCCTATCAAGGGCAGCCACCTGGTGAACGATTTTTTCTGTTGCATTGCTAATTTATATAAACTGTTATCCTTTTCGACTGCAAAATTACAGAAAAATTTAGGTAACTTTGCAGCTTGAAAAAAGAAACTTGCAAAGATGAAGAAAATAAAGGATAACTACACATTCCTCACGTCGGCACCAGTACACCGCGTGATACTCACAATGGCGATACCAACAATCATCAGTATGCTCGTGACAAGTGTCTACAACATGGCTGACACTTACTTTGTTGGAAAACTCAACACCCAATGTACTGCTGCCGTGGGCGTGTCGTTCTCTGTTATGGCGATAATACAGGCCATAGGATTCTTCTTCGGGCATGGCTCCGGCAACTACATCTCACGCAAACTTGGCGCCAAGCAACCCGACGACGCTGCCCGCATGGCTGCCACGGGATTTTTCTACAGTTTCTCGTTCGGACTCGTCCTCGCCATCGTCAGTCATCTGTTTCTCGACCGCCTTGCCGTGATGCTCGGCTCCACCCCCACCATCCTGCCATACACCAGGACATACCTTGGAATAATACTCCTCGGCGCGCCGTTCATGACCACATCGTTCACAATGAACAACCAGATGCGTTTCCAGGGCAATGCTCTCTTTGCCATGATTGGTATTGTGACGGGAGCCGTGCTCAACGTGTTTCTTGCCCCACTCTTCATCTTCGTCTTCAACATGGGCATAGCTGGAGCTGCCACAGCGACACTTATATCACAG
>JBNMLZ010000049.1:0-14591 GCA_050875085.1 Prevotella sp.
CCCGGCGACTCGGCACTGCTCTGCATGCCGCTCGACTTCATCGCCGGCAAGATGGTGTGCGTGCGCAGTTTCGTGCGCGGACTGCGACTCATCCGCGTTGAGCCATGCGGCCATCCGCTGCGTGGACTGAAGGAGGTGCCCACATTCACCGCCATGGTGCCGATGCAGGTGTACAACAGTATGCAGGACGAGGAGGAATATGCCCTGCTGCGACAGATTCCACATATAATAATAGGTGGCGGAGCCATCAGCCGCGACATGGCGGAGCGCCTGCGCACATTCCCCAATGCCGTCTGGAGCACCTACGGCATGACCGAGACGCTGTCGCACATCGCCCTCAGGCGGCTCAGCGGCGCGGAGGCAAGCGAGTGGTACACTCCGTTTGAGAGCGTCAGCGTGAGCCTCAACGCCGACGGTTGCCTGGTAATCAACGCGCCCGAGGTTTGCGCCCGTCCGCTCACCACCAACGACATTGCCGAGATTAATCCCGATGGACGGCGCTTCCGCATACGCGGACGGCGCGACAACGTGATATGCAGTGGCGGAATAAAACTCCAGATTGAGGAGATGGAGGCGAAACTGCAGGCCCACACCGACACGCCGCTCATGATAACCAAGCGCCCCGACCCCAAGTTCGGCGAGACCGTGGTGCTGCTTGCCGCCACAGCCGACATGCAGCCCGTAAAGGAACTGTGCCAGCAATGGCTGTCGAAATACGAGCAGCCACACGCCTTCATCGCTGTCACGGAGCTGCCGCTCACCGCCACGGGCAAGCCGGCACGCGCCGAGGCTATTCGGATTGCTTCGGCTCAGTCTTGAATATCTTGTAGCCAATGGCTGCCACCGCAACACTCATCAGCGGAGATATGAGGTTGAAGAAGCAATAAGGCAGATAGGTGAACGTCGACACGCCGAGCACCGTGCTCTGCGTCATGCCGCACGTGTTCCACGGCACGAGCACCGACGTGACGGTCACGGCATCCTCTGTCGTGCGGCTGAGCAGGCGGCGCTCGTAGCCTTGGCGGTCGTAGATGTCGCGGAACATGTTGCCCGTGAGCAGTATGCACAGATACTGGTCGGCTATCGCCACGTTGAGCATCACGCCCGTAGCCGCCGTAGAGCCCACGAGCGACGTGCGGCCGTGCACCATGTGGATGAACAGTCGCGAGATGCCGCCCACCATGCCTCCTGCCGACATGCAGCCGCCGAAGCACATGGCGCAGATGATGAGCCATATGGTCGACATCATGCCCGACATGCCGTTTGTAGACACGAGGTCGGCAAGCATGGCGTTGTCGCTGTGCAGCGACGTGCTGCCATACACGCTCTTCATGGCAGCCTTGAACAGCGAGGGGTCTATCTCAAGCAGCGCGCCCGACTGGAACACCACGCCAGCCACAACTGCCAACAGCGTCGACACGAACAGCGTGATCACAGCCGGCACCTTGCGGGCTATCATCACGCCCGTGAGCACGGGCACGAGCAGCAGCCACGGAGTGATGTTGAAGCGCGAGCTCAGGGCGGCGGTGAAGTTGGCGGCGTCCTGCGTGGAGGTGGTGTCGTAGAACAGTCCGGCTATGGTGAATATCACCAGCGTGATGACTATCGACGGCACGGTTGTGATGAGCATGTAGCGTATGTGCTTGAAGAGCGGCACGCCGAGCGCGCCGGAGGCAAGCGTGGTGGTCTCGGAGAGTGGCGAAATCTTGTCGCCGAAATAGGCACCCGATATAATGGCGCCAGCCACCCATCCGTCGGCAAAGCCCTGTGCCCTGCCGATGCCCATGAGGGCAATGCCGATGGTGGCTATCGTGGTCCACGACGAGCCTGTCATGACGCTCACCAGCGCGCAGATGGCGCACGACGAGGCGAGAAAGACGTCGGGATTGATGATGTGCATACCGTAGTAGATGAGCGTAGGCACCACGCCGCTCACCATCCACGCGCCACCCAGCGCCCCTATGAGCAGCAGTATGACGAGCGCGCTCGCCACACTCGCCACGTTCTTCACTATGGCCTTCTCAAAACTTGCCCACGGCACGTTCAAGTAGCCCATGCCTATGAGCACGCAGAATGCCGACACCGTGAGCAGTGTTATCTGCGACGCTCCGTCGAGCGACTCGCTGCCGAATGCGCGTATCGTGCACGTGAGCATTGCCACGAGCACAACGATGGGCATGAGCGACAGCACTGCCGACGGACGTTTCTTCAAATGTTGTTCCTTGATTGAGTGATGTTGTTCGTTGTTTGACATTGTCATTAATTTTACTTTTTCTTGCGCAAGAACCGGTCGGTAAGCCATTTTCTTACCGGCTCGTCATACAGTTTCAGTACGGCATAGGCGATGGCTATACATATTATATATATTGACACCGACACGAAGATGTGCTGGCTCAGAGGTGCGTTCTGGTGGGTTGTAGCCCAGCGCATCTGCACGAATGTCCAGGGGAAGTGCGTGATGTAGAGCGGATAGGAAATCTCACCGAAGAACTTGCACACGGCTATACTGCGCTTGTCGGTCACGGTGCTGCCGGCTCCCATTGCTATCACGAGCGGAAAGAGCAACAGTATGCACACGGCATTGTACCAGCCATTGACGCACGATGCGTCGCCCTTTGTTCCGCCCGGCAGACACGGCACGCAAAGCATCACTGCCACAAGCAGCGAGCACCACCAGAAGCCGCCGCGCACTTTCACAAACCGCTTCACGCGCGACAGCAAGAGTCCGCACAGGAACGGGAACGCCAGTCGCACCACACCTATATAGCCTTGCTCCGCGTCGATGCTCCAACCACCGATAACCGTGTTGGCGGCATACTCGCGTCCGGCGAGAAGTCCGAAGGTATCGATGTTGAGGCAGATGTCAAGCGTGAACAACGCCGCTATGCCCACGAGCACGGCAAGCACAGCCTTTGACAGGCGGCGCAGGAAGAGGGCATATACTATGTTGGCTATGTACTCCCACATTAGCGACCACGTGGGTCCGTTGAGCGGGTTGGTCTCTCCCCATCCACGGATGTCCCACTGTTTCAGAGCCGGGAGCATGGTCATGCCGAGCAGCATGATGAGCAACACCTGCCACCATTGCGTCTCGCCAACCATCGGCATGCGCTCGTTGTCGCCAAGATAGAACATGAGTGCACCGATGAGCGTGCCGAATATCACGAGCGGATGCAGGCGCACAAGTCGCCGCTTGAAGAAATCGCCGAGCGACATGCGGTTCCAGCGGTCGTCGTAAGCGTAGCCGATGACGAAGCCGGAGAGAATGAAGAAGAAGTCAACGGCCAGATAGCCGTGGTTGAGGATTTGGGCGTCAGTGCCCGTTGAGTAGGTCTCAAACAGGTGGAACGCCACAACAATGAGTGCAGCCACGCCACGCAGTCCGTCGAGGATCTCATAGCGTGGCTTCGAGGCGAGGTAAGTTGAAGTCATAAATTGTTCGGATATTTTTTGTGTGCAAAGTTACGCAAATTTTGTGTAACTTTGCAATACTTATGGACAAGATGACACGTGAGCAGCGTCACCGCTGTATGGCGGCGATACACAGCAAGGACACGAAGCCGGAGCTAATGGTGCGCCGCTACTTGTTCAGCCATGGCTTCCGCTACCGGCTGAACCATCCCCGTCTGCCTGGTCGTCCCGACATAGTGATGCGCAAGTACCGCACGGTGATATTCGTCAACGGATGCTTCTGGCACGGCCATGAGGGGTGCCGCTACTTCCGCCTGCCGCAGACCAACACCGAATTCTGGCGCAAGAAGATAGAGCGCAACCGACAGCGCGACCGCGAGGAGCAACTGCGTCTCGCGCAGATGGGGTGGCACTGCATAACCATTTGGGAATGCCAGCTGAAACCAGAAAAGCGTGAACGCACGCTTGAGTCGCTTGCGTTCACGCTTAACGAGATTTTCCTGAAAGACCATGGCGCGCGGCGGTATGTTGTGCCGGAGGAAGAGAGCAGCATGGCGGCAGAACCCTAACAGGGAGAGGAGGCGCCCCGCCTCCGACACACAAACCACAGACTTTATTCCACAGCCAAACGCACTGGCAGGCCCCTGTATCGCCCGGTGTTCTCGCCGGAAGAGCCTGACACGAAACGGAAGTTTGACAGGTCCTTCTGTTTGCCATAGACATCAAGATAAACATACCAAAATCCATATTCTGGACTGGTATTTGAAAATCCCTGATAACCAGCAAGTCGGGAACTCGACCACAGATTTGCATGATAAGGATTGCGCAACTGCTGACTTTCGTAATAGCCACTCATCGGAATATACACATACGCGTGCTGAGAATTGCCAGTAGTCTGTATCTGTATGCAGTTGTACTTCTCGCCATATGCCGTGTTTTTCTCAACAACCTGCAGAGAGCCACAGTCTACAATGTCCTGAAGGAAACTCTGCGAACACACCTTGAAATAACCAATAGCAAGAGCATCCACTACATCATTGTTTGTCTTGGCATCTGTAGAGTTTTCAACCACAGACACCTTAAAGTATCCTCCCCGTGCCACACTGTCTGCCCTCAAGTCGGTGGTGGCTGGAGAATAGTAGGCATCTGACGGTGACCCAAGATTACGGTCGAGTACATGATAGGTTTTGTTGTTTGCGCCCTTCACGTCGACCACTTCATAATAGTACCATCCCGATGATTTCTTTGTGCCCATCTGATAGTCTTCAGCAGCCTTGCCGGAGAGTTTGCTGAACAATCCTACGTGGTAAACAGGATACGTGATGGATATTTGGTTGTTGCTGTTGGTGATGGTTATTATGCTTAACGCATCCTTGTTCACCCACAGATTATAGTTATTGCTGTTATTCGACTCCGCCGAGTTGTCGGCAAGCGTCACTTTATAATATCCGCTAACACTGTTCTCGTCGACCTTCACGCGCGAGTCCTTGCACGTGAGTTGATCGCCGGAAAGTTTAGGTATCAAGTAATACACGGAGTTGTTGCCAACAAAGAAATGCAGTCCGTCATTACGAACCAATCCCTGATTTTCACTTGGCAATATACCCTGCAGTGAGGAGTCCATCCACTTGAAGTAGTCGGTGCGGTCGGCAACTCCGTTCAATCCGCAAATCAACACCTTGCGGTTCTCATCGGTACGGAAATCGTAGCCAAGCTGCGTTACAACAATGTCGAGCGAGAGGTCACCCGATGTTACGGTCAGCTTGGCATGACGAGCCTCCGAATTAAAGTTCTCTGTCAATTTCACCTCCAGCGTGTACAATTTTCCAACCGAAGACAACTTACTGCTCGCCCCATCAGTCTGTGGCAAAGTCACAGTCTCAACTGGAGTTTTTTCCACTGTTGCCCAGTTAGCGTCACAGGCAACATCATACGTGAAGTCAGGCTTTGTGGTGACAAACGTCACCTTTGCCGTCTTGTCCTTGCCCAGAACCGTCTGCTCGCCACACACACCAAGCTCATAGTCGCGACACGCCATCATGTCCACGATAGGCGGGTTGTCGTCAATAATCTCCGTTTTAATGCGGTTTTCGCAGTCGTTCGTTCTGGCAAGATTCTCGGTTGCCCAACCGTCATGATTCACACCGACAATCTTAATCTGATAGTGATGGTTGCGCAACAACGCCATTTGATTGTCGTTGGCAGTGGCATCATTCGGCAAGAACATAACCTTATAATACGACTCACTGCCCCCATTGTATTTTCCGCGTATTATAATGTAAGCATTCTTTGCCGGAGTCTCATAGCAAGGCACCTCGCCAGTGACGAAATCGGCTGTTGATGTGGTGCAGCCTACGCTTGGAGCTGCCACACCGCTGAGCGACGCAGAGGCAATTGTGCCAGAGTTTGCCGTGTTGTAGAGTTTGAAACCAGTAACCTCAAACTTGTTCTCAGTTGAATTCACCGATGATGTTACCGACACCTTGGCAAACATCCTCAACAGCGACAGTTGGGCACTGCCGTCGAGCAAGTCGGACACACTTATGCTGCCCCAGCATATCGGGGCTGAAGTACTTATTTCGCCACTGCGCATGGCATTGTAAAGGTTCACATTGCCGTTTGCATCCTTGGCATCGGCATCGCTCACGTCGGTGTTTGTAACAACATGTATCGACGAAGTCTCCGGCAGCACTTTCACCTTTGCGCTGTATATGCCATTGGCTGCATCCGTTGCCGTGATGTCGGAACCAGAAAGCTTTGTCATGCCGAGATACGTGCCGCTGCTGTCGTAGCAAAGCACGGCAAGCGTGTTGAGCGTCTCGCCACCATCGGCGCGGGTCGATATTGAGTGTTTTGTGAAAGTAGGCAGTTTAAGAGTCAGCACAACTCCTTCCGACGGCACTTCCGGTGTGTCGTCTATGCCTAAGGCTTCCTTCACATCGCTGCAAGCAGAGAGTGCCAGAAGCATAAAGAGCCATATTGTCAACTTCTTAATATACATATTGTCTTTAGTTATAAAATAGATTTAATCGTGTCTCGTTCTGAAGGGCTTACCCTTGGTTCATAAGGGCTTACCCTTGGTCCAGAATTTCTTTCCTTCTCCAGGATCGTAGCTACCCTCTATCATTATACGGCCATTAGCTGATTTTTCCTTAGAAACCGTATAGCTCTCGCCGTCAAACAGCAATGGTTGGTCATAGACTTTTCCATCACTATTGACAATGTTGAGTTTTATTTCCTTCTCGTATTCTCCTCTTGGCGCTTTCAAGTGGATTGTTGTCTTGTACCAAGTATTGCCACTGCTGTCCTTACCGTAATATTCACATGTGAACTCACGACTCACATACTGGCTATACTCGTTAGTATTACTTTCCGGAGTGAACATGGTGAACTTGCTATTTCCGTCACCGGAACTAACTCCATAGCTAATCCACCAGTTCTTGATTCTGTCATACTTGGTATACACCACATAGTCCACATCCACTATGTCGGGTTTGTTGTCGTAGACACGGTAGTATGGGAATGAAGTCGGGTCGTATACAAACCATCCCTCACGGTCCTCATAGTTGAACAACGCCATACCAGGATCGTTGTGGTGTGTGAATCTGTGCGACTGGAAGCCATAATTAAGATATGTGCCATTGCTGAACTGAAGCAGTGTCTGTCCAGGCTTTATCATCACCTGCTTGGTTGTCTGGGCCTTTCCCTTGCCGTTTGAGCCCTGCGACATTGCGTTGTACCCTATCTTGTAATAGTACCATCCTGGATTGTTGTAGTCGGCAGTCATCATATGGCCCGGCCACCAGGCGTTGGCGTAGTCATAGGTTTCGTCCTTTGAGGCATTGTCGTTCCGGCTGATGGTGTTTCGGTTTTGGTCGACATCGGAATGTCCCACAAAGTACCATTCCGCCACATCACCGTCTTTGGAGCCATCAGCCTTTGTCTCGCCAATCTGCGTATATATATACACATAATGATAGTTGTTGTGTGGCACACCGTCGCCACCCCAGTCGGCATTCCTCTCCTCCCACCAACCATCGCGCCAGTTGGTGTTGAATGCATTACCATTATATCCCTGCTCATCGGTCATCAGCTTGTAGTTGAAGACCAAATCCTTGCCTTTTATGTAATACGCCAAATCGTTGATGGCGCGCATATATATGCGGTAGTCGCCGAAGGCAGGCTTCACGGTCACGCGCACCTGCTTGGCGTAAGAGTCATATTTCGACTTGCCATCACCAATTGGCTTCAACGTAAACGTGTGAATAGTTGTGGTGACTGGGTCATGAAGCGCTGTTATGGAGAATGTGCCGTCGGTAGTGTTGGGGTTGTCGCACTTTATGGCAATTTGCGAGTTCTGACCAGCAGCGTCTGTATGTCCGCTGCCACTAACGGTCCACGGGAACTGTGCTCCACCAAGGTTGGTATTGAACTTAACCACCTTCGTGCGCTCCGTTGCATCTGTAGGATTCCAGTATATCACCACATCGACAGGGTCAACATCAAAGAACGGCTTCACGTCGTACTTCACGTCGATATATTTCTTGAGGTTGTTTGCCTTGAGCCATACCTTAGCAGTGCCAGTAAGGGCGTTTGCGCTCTCGAAATCGGCTATTGATATGTTGGGGTTGACCTTGAAGAACACGCGCTTTGCAGCCGGGTCGTGCGAGGCAACTATTATGACGGGCAGTTGTCCTGCGCCAGTGGCTTCCAGCTTTGTGTCGCATCCGAACTCCACATTTTCCACATTGCTGTCATAGTAGATATATGCTTCCTTGAGCGACGACACCTCTGCCTTGGTGTCCGACACCCACAATGTGGTGTGCATGAAGTCGGCGTCTATGTCAACCGGTTCCCAGTCCTTCACGTTCACCGCACAGTCGAGCGTCATGTTGCCAAGCGATTTCACACGCGCCACAATCTCATAGTATGTTCCACGTGGCAATGTGCGCAGCTGTGACGACGCGTCCTTGGTGTGTCCGAGGTTGATGTGATAGTTGTTGGTGGAGGTCTGTGAGCCAGATGTCTTGTCGGTGACAATGCCATTGACTGTCAGGAATGACTGGTCGACATTCTTAGCCACATAGCGTTCGGGCAGATACATCGTTGTCTGGTAGAGCCATGGTCCAACGGTGGTTGTCGGGCGGTCGGTGCCTTCACCACTGGGCGTTATCATGTCGGCATTGTTCTTGTCCTTATTGTCGGCGTTGTAGTCGCGTTGCTCGTCGTAGGCATAGTACTTTCCATTGGTGAATGTGTCTTCAAAGGTGTCGACTGGCTTGTCGTCATCACCAATTTGGAACTTCTGTCCCCACACAAGCGGTGCCTGCTGCGACAGGTTTTCCGCCTTCACGTTCTCTATGCAGTAGCCATGTGAGCCAAATGCGCTTGACATGGCATCTGTCGTGCTGTTGTCGAATATAACGTTGAGCCTTACCTTCACGCAGGTGAACTTCAGATTGGCTGCAATGTTTGTCACCGAGCTGGTGTTCTTTATCTCGGTGTTAGCGGTAGGCTCGTAAATCATAGGTATGTTGTCGGCTTGTGGCATACCGGGCTTTGCCATGGGCGCATAGCCGAGTACAAGATCCTTGAGCTTTGCCTCGTCGGTGATGCTGGCGGCATTGAGTGCGTCGCCCATGTTGGCTACAACATACACGCGGTAGGTGCCGGGCTGAATCTGCAATTGGTACGTTGCCACATTCTCGCCCACCATTGTCGTGGCAGACGGGCTGGGCAGCAGCGACTGCGACAGCAGTGTGCCTTTGCCGTTCTGCGGGAAGGCAAACAGCCACAGGTCGTTGATGGTGCACTCATCTACAGAGGCGTTGTAGGTCAGGTTGTCGTCCTGCCCCAATGCTGTTTGGTTGCCGTCGGTGCCTCGTGTCACTGGCACGTAGACGCACAGATTGCCTTTCGACGCTGATGGCTGTGTGTAGACGTCGGCATCGTCGGTGCAGGCTGCCAGCAACAACAAGCCAGCAAGCGTGAGAAGTATGTCTGCAAGTCGTTTCATAATGATTTCGTTTTTTTACATGTCAACTCTCTGTATACGTTTTGCCCAGTCGAGTATTCCTACTGACAACTGGATGTATTGCCATTCCGACCCGCGGAGGAAGAAGTCGAGGTGGTAGTCGTGTTCGCGGTCGAGATATTCCTGGATGGCGTAGTGTTGCGAGGCATAGGCGTCGCGGCCCTGCTGCAGGATGTCGGGCAGGTTGATGCGGCACACCTCCTCGCCAGTCACCTTATTATATATATACAGTATGGCGTTGCGGTCGTTCTCCTCGGGCGGGAAGTAGACGAGTCGCGAGAACATGAGTCCGGCGTGTGCCGTGCGCTCGCGCACGTTGCCGTCGGCGTCGGTGAAGGCTGTTGTCCATGTGTGGAACGGGGTGTATCTGAGCTTGCTGTCGCGTGCAAGAGAGTTGTCGTGGTTGATGTGGCCGTTGTCGGCTATTATCTCGTAGCCGAAGTCGTCGGCAGAGATGTTGGCTGGGTTGTCGAGTTGGTGCAGCGAGATGGTTAGCTGCTTGGTGTCGCGCACGAGCGAGATGGTGTCGTGGGTGGCCTGGAGGTCGCGCACGGTGGTGAGGTGCTGCGACATGCCGTGCCAAAGGGTGTCGAGCGGTGCGGAGTTGTCCACGTCGCAGATGTCGCCGTTCTCGATGCGGTCGAGCACGGTGTTGAATGTGGTCATGTCCTCGCCGTCGGTGTGGGCATGGATGCGAAACTTGGCGCCCGGAGTGTTGAGCGCGTCCTCGTAGCGTTTCTGCTTGGCGATGGCGATGAACTGGTAGTCGCCGGGTTGGAGGTTGAGGTGGATGGCGAAGTCGTGCTGGCGGAGCGGTGTGGCGGTAGCGGTATTGTAGGCGTCCTGGCGGAAGAGAAACTTGCCGTCCTTGTCGTACACCATCACGACAAGGCCGCCCACATGGTCGTGGAAGAGGTCGGCACGCTGGGTGTTGTAATCGTATTTGAAGTGCAGGTAGGCACCGGTGTCGCACGGCTCAAGATCGTCGTGCATCAGATTGCAGCTGCCGAGCATGGTGGCTGTGGCGAAGAGCGCCGTTAGAGTGCGTAGAGTTGTTTTTAAACCGTGAAACATGATGTTGGTTGTTTTTGTTTTATTTATTCTGTTGATTATTGGTTTACTTGAGGAGCGGCGGACAGGAGTCCGCCGTTCCGAGTGGGGTTAGAGGTCTACTTTCTGGGTGCGCTTTGCCCAGTCGAGAATCTTTACATTTACAGAGATGTAGCTGTTTTCCTCGTCGTCGGGCTTATCTTTGTCTATTTCAGGCACTACTGGTGAGCCGGGACCAGAGATGGAGTTGACTGTGAGGTCGTACCAGTTGTTGCGCACCATGCCGTAGCGTCCCAAGTACTTTGCGTTATCGCCGTCGTAGCGTGGCTGGCCGGGAGCCCACGGTGTGTAGAAGTCGTTGAAGTGCTTGATGCGTGCCACATAATAGCTTATGCCGTTCAGATAGACCTGCACGTTGCTCAACTTATCTGTCAAAACTTTGTTAAAACCAATTCTCCATTCCGGGTTTGTGCTCAGTTCTGTGCCATCTATTGTGGTATAGTCATAAAGACTGGCGCATATACTTAAGAAATCCATTTGACCAGACTCGACTGCGTAAGGCTCATAGAGGTCCTCACTACTTAATCCACAACTCTTATCTATGTATTCTTTTACATGAACAAGAGCCTGTCTGAAGTCGGATATCTTGACTTTGCTCGCATCAATGTTCTTGGAGCACACCTCATTGTAGGCATCAGCCATACATTTCTTCACGTATTCAACTAACATCGAAGGCGAGAGCAGTTTGGTGTTGTTGCCCACCTTGAAGAATGTGCCGTTATATCCTCCATCGTCCCAATCCTTTCTCTCTTCCTCGCTGAGGCAGGCAGGCTCGTATTTCGCCATGAACACCGCCCTTGTGGTTTGCCCTTGCTTTTGATTGTATATGTCGAATGTGTTCTCCAGACAATATATTGACTTTGACACATCAAACATTATAAAGTAGCCGGCGTCACCACCATCTTCACCTCTGGTATAGTCACCATAGTATGGGGCATCGTCAACATGCCCCGACTGATCCATTGTGAAGAAATTGTTTTCATAGTCCTCACTCCATTCATCAGCATTGTAGTTTGGGTCCTTGCCCCAATAAACACGCTTGAATTCGGAAGAAGTCTGGTCGTAGAATCGCGGCGTGCTCCACATTGAGGTCCACGAGCCGGAAGCGTTGGCACCATTGGCAACACTTTCAAGTCCTGCCGTCACGTGCACAGGATACGTCACTTGGTTCATCACGTCAAGCCCCCAGTGGACTATCTTCACTTTATCGCCATCGTATGTGCCGCCGTCTACTTTGCTGACGCCTGACTGCATGGATGCCTTTGCCACTCCACGCTCCACATATATTGTGGTGGCGGCGTTGGCCTCGGCTGCCTCCTTGGTGGAGTATATGCCGGCAATGTTGACGAGAGTGGTGGGAGCATTGCCCGAGCCATTCCACTTTGGGGCGTTTGCCATTATTATGCCATCAGATACGGTGGCATAGTTGTAGGGATAGACATTACCGGAAATCTCGCTCCAGTCGGCGTAAGTGTCGCCATCCGAAGGGTAAATGATTTTGTTTTCCTCTCCATTGTTCATTACTATGAGCACATAGTAGTCGGAGCCTTGCGCATTGTTGTTTGCGCTCACTCCATCGCCAAGGTCAACCACGAACGATGCCTCTGTGGTGATGCCGTCGGCAGTGTTGTTGGGGTTGTCCTTCCAGGGGTCCATTGAGCCGAGCGACACTGACTTCACGAAAGTGTAGTCGCCCTCGGATGTGGCCCCGTTTTTTTTGAATATCAGGGCAGTGGCGTCATTCACGGCGTACTCAGCCCTCTCGCCGCCGTTGAACTCAGGCGTGCCGGGCTTTGCGTCATTGTCGGCGCGCGTGCCACTCGTTGTTGGCAAGTCAATCTTGAATGTGGCGAATGCCTTGCCGGTGCTTGCATTTTGGTTGGGGTTTGTGGTTATGACATCGTTGTCAGTGCAACTTGCCATTGCAGCAGCAATGGCCGCCATGCCAAATAGATTCTTTACGTTTACCATAGTGTTTTAGATATTATTGCAAAGGATTTTTTATTTATGTGCCCCGAAGGGGGAAGGTGTCAGACTGTAACAATGCGGGCTGAAATGGCAAAAGCCTCTCACTATCAATACTTTTGCCCTTTCAGGGCGTTCGTTGTTTGGACTTTGTTTACCCAGGGCGTTGCCCTGGGCTATATACAGTTTACCCCTTCGGGACGCGTTGCTTGCAGTTTTGACACACCCACCCTTTCTGGGCGCAGAGATTTATTAGAGGTCTACTGAGTAAGCACGCTTTGCCCAGTCAAGAATCTTGACGCTGACGGAAATATAGTTCTGGTTTTCGTCATCTGGATTATTCGGAGTGATTGTCGGAACAATTGGCGAACCAGGATTTGACACCTTGTCTACAGTCAGATAATACCAGTTGTTGCGAACCAAACCATAGCGTCCAAGCCACTTTGCATTATCATTACTATAAGTAGCATCACCAGGAGACCACGGTGTAAGTTCATTAAAGTGCTTTACGCGAGCAATGTAATAAGATGTACCACCTTTGTAAACTGTTATTTTACCAAGTTTAGCAGCCACAGCGTCATTGTAAGCAGAAGATTCTCCTTTAATATTGATGTCGAGTGCTGAAAGTTCTATTGTACCAGTTGTACCAAAATCAGCATTTCTCAAGTCCACGGTAACATCATCAACATTAATCTTTGATGAAGAATGATCAGGGTCTGCATTGTAAGCCTCAACTGTATAAGCCTTTACCTGACTAACAAACTTAGATGGTGTCCATGTCTGAGGATTTGAACCAAGCATAAAGAATGTGCCCTTATTTTCATAGCTCAACAATGCATCATCAGTCTCAGAGCTATAGTCTTTTGGAGTATATTTAGCCTTGAATACCACACGTGTTGTTTGTCCCTGAGTTTGGTCTGCTATATCAAAGGTATTTTCGAAGCAATACATAGACTCACCCGATGCAACATAATTTGCTGCTGTTCCTGCTGGTGTTGGCGAAACGAAAGGAGTCTCGGTAAAGTTTCCATGATTATCCATAATGGAGAAATCATTTGTGTAATCAGACAATTGATTTGAGGTAAAGCCTGTATAGTTAGGGTCTTTGCTCCAGTATACACGTTTAAACTCGGAATTTGTTCCATCAAAGAATCGGGTACTTGTAGACTTCCAAATATCAGCATAGCTTGTGCTAAGTCCATCTGTGACATGCACACCATAAGTTTTCTTGTTCGTAACATCAAGGGTCCAATTCTGAATCTTTACAGAAGCTCCGTCATATTGACCCCCCGAAATGCTCTTGTCACCACCTACAACCGTAACCTTTGCAAGACCACGCTCTACATATACATTTGTAGCGGTTTTTGAAGCAGCTTCATCCTTGGTCTTATATATACCATCTATATGTACAAGTGTTTCCGGTTCCTTATTTTCAACATACTGAGGAGCATTAGCCATTATAATACCGTCAGAAATGTTAGCATAATTAGCATTTGAGATTTGACTTACGCTCCATTCTCCAAATGTTGCATTTGCTGCAGGCAATTTAACTTTCAAGTTTCCACCTACTTCATTATTCAACAATACCAATGCATAGTAATTTTTTGCATCAATATCACTTTGGGTAAGTCCATTAACCTCTGCAACAACAGTTGCTTCTGTTGTAACGCCTTTGTTTTTAGGATCTCTGTCTTGCCAAGGAGCCATATCGCCAAGCTTTGCAGATGTAACATAGGTATAACTACCTTCACTACTACCGCCCTTCTTGAATATCAAAATAGTAGCATTTTTTACAGCATACTCACTGGCTACTCCTCCATCAAACTCTGGTGTTCCTGCATCAGCACGTGTGCCACTCACCGTTGGCAAATTGATTTTGAAAGAGGCATAGGAAGTTCCTGCACTTTCTTGCTGATTTCCACTCGGGTTAACATCGTCATTGCTTGAGCAAGCAACCAAGGCAGAGGCCATAACAGCCATGCCGAAAAGATTCTTAACGTTTACCATAGTTGTTAGAATTTTTGTTTAAGTTATTGATTTTATTTGTTGATATTGATTTTTATGGCGTAGC
>JBNMLZ010000050.1:0-14463 GCA_050875085.1 Prevotella sp.
ACCTTCTGGTCCGACGGGATGAGCGGGTTAGGCACAATCACTGTCGGGTCGGAGTAGTCGCGCTCCTGGTTCTCGTATGTCGTTCCTATAGGCTTGCACGAGCCTACAATCTCAACGCCAGCCACAAGGTTGGCCTTGTCGCCCGTGTTGACGATGAGTGAGAAGGCGTCGCCACCCGTAAGCGACGGCGAGTAGTACTCACCCGACTGCACATATACATAGCGCTTCGCCTGTGTTGCCGTGCCCGTGCTGGAGTTGCCGGTCGGGTTCGCCATGGCGATGATGGCACCGCGCAGGTCGGTGGAGCGGTTGTCCCAACTGCTGCCGTCGCCGAGTCCCTTCTCCTCGGTGCCGATATAGACAGCCTCGCGCTCGGGGAAGGTGATGACATACTGGAACTCATACATGCCTATGTCGATGGTGCGGTCAGAGGCGTTGCCCGTCTCGTCCACCGGACCCATATAGCGGCGGTAAGGCTCGGAGTCGCGTGTGTCGCCAGTGCTCTGGGCAGCCGTCGCCTTTGTTATGTATTCCTCTGGGTAGCCATATTGCGGCAGACGCGCGTCGTGCAAGCGCCACCACTCACGGTAGGCACCCGTAGCCTTGTCCATGTCGTACTTTGTAACGGTCTTCGCCAGCACACCATCGCCCGCGTCGGTCAGCACCGAGATACTTGCCGGGTTCCACTGTGCGCTGATGTCGAAGTTGTCGTTGCCTGCGGCTGTCGACGGCATGGTGAATCGCGGACCCGACACGGTCATGTTCTCCTTGTCGAGCGTGATGTTTGTGGTTGCGGCACGTCCCGCGTCGCCGTCGCGCTTGCCGCGCACGTCGAGCGCACAGTGCGACATCTGCTCATCGTAGAGGAACATGTAGTTCTTGTTTCGCGTCGACTCGTTGCCCCAGCACACGGTGTTGATGAGCAGCGGGTTGTCCTTGTCTACCTCTTCCTCCGTCAGGGCATTGCCCTCAATGTAGACGTCAGGACCGGCTGCAGCATAGTTGCGCACGATAAGACTGTTGATTACGGCAAGGTCGCGGTAGGTCTTGTCGCTCTGCTCAAGTCGCTTTATGTAGATGGCGCCGCCCTCACCGCCGCCGAGATGCTGCGAGCCGCTGCCTGCCGTGTTGTTGGCAAACAGTGAGTTGACGGCATGCACGTTGCCCATCTTCGAGTCGGTGAACGTGGCGCACACGCCGCCGCCCTTACCCGAACCTGCACCCATGCTCTCGCTCTCCGAACCAGCCCAGTTGCCGCTCACGGCACAGCCTATCAGGTCGAGACTACCATTATATATATATATTCCACCGCCATGCACACCAATGTTGCGCATCACACGGCAGCGGTTGAGCGTGTAGCTCACGTTGCGGCTGTAGATGCCTCCACCGTGTCCGATGTCGTTGTACTGCTCACCCGACGCCGACGATATGCCCGGCTCCGCGTCGTCGTCATCCTCGTTGATGTCGTCGGCAGTCTCGCCGTTCATTATCGTGATGCCGTCGAGCAGCACGTCATTGTTCTTGTCAGCCGACGTGCGGTCGCTGTCGTCGATACGGCTGTACACCACATGGTAGACACGCTTCTCCTTCTCCGATGCCTTGATGTCACCCGAGAGGATTGTCGGTGTCTTGAATTCCCACGGCTCGATGAGCTTGTTCTTGTTCATGTCGGTCATGTGGTCGCGGTTGCGCTCGGCAAGGATGGTCTTTATGTCACCGTCGGGGTCGAGCGTCCACGTCTTGCCCTTCACGTCGGTTATCTCCTTGAGCTGGTCGGTCTTGCTCACCGAGCCAGTGGCAGTCACCGGACTCGACGAGTAGAGGTCTTCGTTGCTGAAGCTGCCGTAGATGTTGACGTTCACCGGGATGACGAACGACTGCAACCGTCGGTCAATCACCACCTGACCCTCAACAATGTCCTTGTCCTCACGCGCGATGCTTGGCTTGTAGGTTCCGCCCGCCATGAGAATCTCGAAGTGGGTGTTGTCGGTGGCGAGTCCCGTCTTGCGTGCCTGTTTGATATAGGCGAGGGCAGCGTCGAGCGAGTTGAACGGCGTGAAGAACGAGCGTCCGATGTATTTCGCCTTGACGCTCTCGGCAACCTCCGCGCCACCGTCTGCCGACACGAACACGCGCTGAAGCAGTGTCTTGGAGTCCACTTCGGGCAGCGTAATGGCGTAGGCACCCACGGTGAGGTAGTCCTTGGCTCCGCGTGCCACGCCCTTGAGGTCGTGTGTTGCCACACCGAGCTTCACCCACAACTGGAAGTAAGCTTTCGTCACACCGTTGTCGATGAGTGGCGAATATGGTCGCGGATAGTACTCGCCTGTGCTGGCGAAGTAGGTCTCAAGGTCGCTCTCCATACTCGTGTTCGTCATGTTGCCCGGCAGGTTGTAGCGCTCAACGAAGCAGGCGTTGTATGGATAATAGTCCACCACTGTCTCGTCGCCCGGCACATGCTGAATGGCGTCATTGAACGTCTCGTCGACAACGCCCGATATGTTCTTGTCCGTCGTGGCTGTGTTGCCCCATATCACGGTGTTGCCCACGAACACGGCACCGAGTTCCTGGTATATTCCGCCACCCGTCGTTGCCTCGTTGCCCGCAATGGTGCATGAGGCGACGTAGGCGCGGTAGGTCTGAGTGCGCGGATCGTCCTGATAGCCGCCCGACGCGTATATGGCACCGCCATTCTGAGCCTTGTTGCTGTGGATGAGCGTTCCGCTGACAATGCTGCCCGGCAACACGTACAACGCACCGCCGTCGATGGCTTGGCAGTCGGTGACAACGCAGTTGCGCACATGGGCATAGGCAGGCACCACTGCTCCGCCACCCTTGCCGCTGAAACCGTTGTTGTCGGTGGCGCGTCCGTCGACAAGGCGCACGCCGTCGATGCCGGCTGTGCCGTGATACTTCACGGTGTCGCCGTTCTCTATGATGTAGCCGCCTGTGGCTGTTAGCTTTGGCTTGCCAGGGAGGGCGTGCTTGTAGTAGTCGTCAACATCGCCCTTCGGCCACTTGCCGAAGCTCACCGTATGGTAGCCATACACCTCCTGCGTCACCGTAGAGCCGCTCTTTGGCTGCGTCTTGGCAGAGAGCACGGTCTGGTAGTCGGTGATCACGTCGCGGCTGTCGTCATACCAGTTGTATGTCTTCGGGTCGGGCACGCCGTTGCTTGTCGTACCCTCGTTATATCCTCCCATGAGCCACACTCCCTCAGGCACGAGATAGGTGTAGCTCTGAGGGTCGTGCGGGTCGGCGAGTGTGTTGGCATGATATACGAAGCGCTCACCGTCCTCGTCGGCCTGATAGCCAGCCACCTTCACGTAAACCTTCTTCTCGAAGTCAACGGAGTAAGCCAACTTTCCGGCAGCCGTCAACACGTTCTGCAGCTTGTCGGCACATGCTGCATTGGCAGGGTCGGAACCGGAGCGGTTGCCGTAGCCGTTCTGCGTCACGAAATAGACGTAGTAGTCGTTGCCCGACTCATCCTTGCGTGTCTCCGGCTTGATGTTGTCCTCGTTGTCGGCCTCGAAAGCGCCTATGTCGATGGTACAGTCCTTCACACGGTTGGTGTAGTCCATGTCGGTATTCGGCAGAGTTGTCTCCTTTGTCTCACCGTTCTGCATGAGGTTCTCCGTTCCGCCGTTGAGACATGCGCTGCCGTTCTTCAGTCGGTAGTCGTTGAGAGTCTTGGCATTGGTGCCTGCTGCAAACGGGTTGTTGTCGGCGGTCTCCTCCAGCACGATGATATTGCCGTTTGCCTTGGAGCAGAGATTGTCGGAAGCCATCTTACGGTTGTTCTCGTCCCACACACCGCCCGTAACTTCTGAGGAACCAGTTCCTGTACCGGTTCCCGTGCCAGTACCGGTTCCAGTACCCGTGGCAGTGCCCATACCCTTGGTGCCACGCACGATGAAGCAGTTGTGGGCAGGTCGGAATGTTGACGTTGCCTTTGAAGAAATCTGCGGCGCCTTGGTGTCCCATTCGGTCACGTTGCCGTAGACGATGCAGTTGTAGAGCGATAGCATCGACTGCACTCCTGTCGTGCCGGAGCTGCTGGCGCCGTTGGCCCACTGCTCGATGCCCGAGCCATACGACTTCGACTGGTTGTAAGCCACGGTATTGTTGTAGAACGTCGCGTTCTCGATGAATATGCCGCCGCCACGGTCGTTGCTTCCGTTGGTTCGGTTGTTTGCCACGACCATGTTGTAGCCCGTTCCCACAATCATGTAGGCACCGCCACCGTAGCAGTCGGTGCCGCCCGTAGGCTTTGCCGCGGTGCTGCCTGTACCGTCCTGCCAGCTCTGGTCGTTAGCCACGTCGTAAGAGTAGGTAAGGTTGTTGATGATGAACGAGTTGGATATGTCGGAGTTGTCACCGTCCATGTAGAGTCCGCCGCCACGTCCGCGATAGCCATGCGAGAGGTTGTTCACGATGACGAGGTTCTCAAGGTTCACGCCACGGAACACGCGCACTCCGGCTCCGCCGTCGCGGTTGGCTGTGTAGTTGATGGTGTAGCCATGGCGCACGGTGAAGCCGTCCCACTTCACTCCAGAGTAGTCCTTGTAGACAGACGGGTGGTTGCCGTAAGTATAGTTTTTCCAGTAGTCCGCCTTTGTCGGGTCGATACGTGTGGAGTTGCCGTCAGACGTACCGCTGTTGCCGTCGCCGCGCACGTTCCATGTAGGCACACACACGTCGGGCTGGTAGAGCACGTAGTGGCGCTCCACGAGTCCCGCGTCGGCTGCACTCTTGGCGATGAGGTCGGTGATGAACGTGCTGTTGGCGGTTGACGACGTGCCACTGGTCCAGCCTACATACTGCAGGTCGCCATTCGAGTCGCGGTAGACAGGCGTCTCCTTGCGTATCTGGAGCACCGTCTCATACTCCGTCTTGTCAAGGTCGCGGTCGGAGGCGCGTGCCGGGAAGTACTGCGTCAGGAGCGGGTGTCGGTCGTCGAACGACGGGTTGCCCTCTGCCGGGAAACCGCCGTACACCTTCACGCCATTGCGAATGACGAAGCCCTTCGAGTCGGTGTAGATACCGCCGGCAACCCACACCTCCTTCTCAATGAAGTTGGCGTCGTTGCGGTGCTCGGCGTTCCACTTGGCAGCCATCTCCACAGCCATCTGCAGACCGCTGATATAGCGTTCCTTGCGGTCGTTGCAGATGCTGTAGTAATTCTTGCGGTTACCGCCCGACAGCTCGCCGTTCCAGTCCCACTGGTTGGTGTTGCCCTGGTAGTACTTGTCGTAGATGGCTTGCTTTCGGGCGTTGCCATTCTTGCTTTCGAGATAGTTGTCGCAGTAGTCCTGCACGAAGAAGCGTCCGTAGTGGCCCGACGTAGGACCATACTTGCCCTTGTACACAGAGTAGTCGGCATCGTCGAACGTGGCGGGCAGCATCATGCCGTCGCCGTCGGTCACGTAGATGTCGTTAGACACTGCATCGGCGAGATACATCGAGTCGCACACGGCATTGCCGTGGATGGCATTCTCCCATGACGTGCCGATGTACTGCGTGCCGTCTGCATTGTTCTTGAGCAGCGCGAAGTCGGGCTTGCCGTCGCTCTCCTCCTTCGCCATGTCGGCGGCAGAGGCGGTATTATAGGAGCGCACGTATATCACCTTGCCCGCCTTTGGCAGCATTGCCTCATAAGCGCCGAGGTCAGGCTCACCGCCAAGGTCGCGATCATTGCCTGTGATGTCGGTGGTGATGTCGGATGGCGTACCCTTGGCGCGGTTGATTATCACGTTGTTGGCTACCGAACTGGTGAGCGGTCGGAAGTTGGAGTTGCCGCCATAGTACACGTTGCCGTTGATGCGCGAGCCGACGGTCTTGGTAGGATTGGCGAAGTTGGCTGCGCCCTTGCTGTCGAGGGTTGCAAGCGTGAGGGTGTTGTTGGCACCGGTAAGGGTGAGGTTGTCGTTGTCGTCGTAGGTCATGTTGCCGGCAGCGAACGATGTGCCGCCGATGTTTGACGGGGCGATGCCGACGTTGTTGACGATGGTGACGTGGAAGAGCTGAAGCTTGTTCGACGCGTCGTTCATTTCAAAGATGCTGCCCTTGGTGGTGGACAGGCCGTTGCCGAGGTTGATGCGGCGGACGTGTGTCGCTCTCGGAGAGAGCGACCTCCCAGTGGCTTCGTCAGCGTCGGTTATTTTCTCGTTGAGGCATGAGTTGTTGTTGACGACGCAGTTCTCAAGCGTCACGCTTACGTTCTTCGTGTCGGACAGCGTGGCGATGGCGGCACCGTATATCGACGTGTTGTTCTCGATGATGGTGTTGCGCAGCGTCACCTTCGTTGGTTTGTCTATTGCATAGAGCGAGCCTATGAGCATGGCTCCGCCATACAGCGTGTAGGCTGTTCCGGCAGCGTAGCCGTTGGTTATAGCCACGCCGTCGAGTGTCAGGTCGGCACCCGTCTCCACGCGGAACACGTGGTAGAGGCCGTCGCTGAGGTCGGAGCCCGACTTGTTGGCGGTGAACTCCGTGCGGTGAGCCTGCGGGTCGCGGTCGGCATCGGTCGGGGTCGGGTTGGTGGAGTACGACGGATAGCCGCCGAGGATGACGAGTGGCAGGCAGTTGGCATCCACGTTCATCGTGCGCGACTTGGCGTCGTTCTCCTGGAAGGTATACGGTCGACCGGGAATAATTACTCCCTCGCGGCAGCATATCTCGAAATGGTCGGTGTTGCGTATGGCATACTGGCGTGCATTGCCTGTGCCGCCGACTATCTTCACGCGGTCGCCCACCTTCAGCGTGCCTATGTATGCCAGCATCTCACTCATCGACGAGCCGTTCTGCTCCCACGACGAGCCGTTGCCCGAAGGCACTGAACCGCCGTCGTCATAGTAGAGACGGAGGGTGTTCTGCTTCGTTGTATGGTCGAACACGAACGACGGCTCTGCCGAATAATATGCACCGACTGGCGGACGCGACTCGAAGTTGCGCTCAAGGAAGTCGGTACACGGCTTGAAGAGCACCGACACGGGCAGCTGACCGTAGAGCATACCACGGTTGCGGAGCACCGAACCCGGGCGCGTGGGCCACATATACTTAATCTCGCTGAAGTCGGACTGCACACCTACGTTGCGGTCGAAGTCGTCATCATCGGCATACTGTCCTTCGAGACCAGCCACAAACTCGTGGGTCGTCAACTCATAGGTGCCGGTCTGGTAGATGCCGTTCCACGTGGCGGCGTTGACATCGCTGATGGCGTTGTTGAAGAACATCACGCGGTCGCGGTTGGGCTTGGCGGCATATATAGGGGCGAGAGTGGACGAATATTTCTTCGACGATGTGCCCGTGTTCTGTAGGAGGGTGTTGTTCCACAGTATGTTGTTCACGGCTATGCACTGGTCGGTGATGTAGATGCCGGCCGTGCGCGACGTGTTGTTGGGGTCGCTGAGGTCGGTCACGTTTGACGTGTAGTTGTTGGCTATGGTGTTCTGCTCAACAAGGCCCGAACCGTCGGCGTAGACGGCACCGTTGCGCGTCGACTGGTTGTTGGTGATGACCGACGTGGCGAGAATCTGCATGTTGGCACCGAAGCCTTCCATTTCAGGGTTTTCCCACAGATACACGCCGGAGCCGTTGACACCGGAGTTGTTGGCAATCATCGAGTTGTTCACAAATCCCACGGTCGAGAGGTACACGCCGCCACCCTGCTCTGCCGAGTTGTTGTAGATGAGCGAGTAGCGCACCTGTCCGCCTTGGCAATACACGCCGCCGCCCTGCGGATGGTAGGCAGTGCCGTTGAGCGTGGCTTCCTTCATACCTGCATTGTTGTAGCGCACGATGCAGTTGCGCAACTGGGCGCGCTCGCTGTTCATATATACGCCCGAGCCTTGGTATGGGGCGTAACGGCTGTCGGCGTTGGTTGTGGCACATCCGCCCTCTACGGTCACGCCGTTGAGCACAGTATTGTTGTAGAACATACCCTCAAGCTCTGGGGCGAACCACACCACATGATATGAGTCGCTCGACACAGCCCACTGTTCCTCCGAGGCGTTCCAAAGGGCGTTCTTCGGGTTGAAGTTGGCGCCGCGCAGGATGGTCGGGTGCTTGAAGTCCCATGGATATGAGCTGCGCTCGCGCTGCGAACGCTTCGTCTCGGTGCCCTTGAAGCCACCGTAGACGCTGATGCCGTCCTTCATCTGGAAGGCAAGCGGCGAGAGGTTCTTGCCGCTGCTGCCCGCCTCGATGTATGACGTTGGCGAGTATACGCCCTCGGCAATCCACACCTCGCCCTTCTTGCCCTTGTCCTCGGCAAGACGGTTGATGGCGGTCTGCGGATTGGCAAGCGCCTTGTCCCACGACAGTCCGTTGTTGGCGTCGCTGCCGCTCTTGCTGACATAGAGGCGGCGTCCCTCGGCAAGCACCTCACGCTCATAGGCACCGATGTCGATGGTCGATGTCTCGTTGTAGCGCGGATTGCCGGCAAGATCGGTCTCGTTGTCGAGGTCGGACGACACGTAGTCGCGGTAGTAGTCGAGGTTTCCGGCGTTGATGAGTGCCGACTCCTCACTGAACTCAAACGAGTAGTCGGGCGCTGATGTCTGTGTGGCAGAGTAGGCGCGGTCGTAGCCCACGTTTGACGACGGTGTGTCAAACCACGCCGCGTCCTCGGTCATAGTGAAGTTGGAGTAGCTGATGTGGCGGTTGGCGTTGGCGTCGGTGCCGTTCACGCCGTCGGTGGTATTGGTCACCTCCACCTCAGTGTAGGCACAGTTGTAGAACATCGGCTTTGTGACTGTCTTCGAGAGCGTAGCCGAGCCCCAGAGCACAGTGTTGTAGAGCGCTCCGCCACCGTCGGCCTGCACCTTGCCCGCCGTTGACTCGTCAACGAGGTCAACAGCCGACACGGTGTTGTGCGACACGGTGCAGTTGACGAGCTTTGCGCGCTCCGAGAAGCGCACGCCGCCACCCGTGTTGTTGAAGATGATGCTGTTGCTCACTGTCGCGGCTCCGCCAATCCAGATGGCGGCTCCGTTGTTGACGTTGGCTGTGCGGCTGCCGGCTGCGTTGTTGAAGAATCCGCAGTAGCGTATGCGGCTTATGTTGGTGGTGTTCTTCACCGACGGGTCAACGTATATGGCACCGCCGCGCGCTCCATAGTTTGACGTGAAGTAGCACTGCGCAATATCAAAGCTGCGCAGTGAGGCGTTGCCGTCGTTGGCGTTCTGGCTGTTGTTCACCACGAGCACGCCACCGCCGTGTCCGTTGTCGGTGTCGCTGTCGCCGTCGGCATTGCCGCCGATGATGACGAAGCCCTGTAGCAGGGTGCGCTCGTTGTTGTCGTTGATGTGGTTGTCGTCCACGCCGATGTTCATCACGAGCACATGGCGGCGGTTGTCGTCGCGTGTGGAGTTCTCGGGGAAGATGAGCAGGTCGGCAGAAGCCTCATCATTGCCGCTGACGTCGGCAGTGAGTCTCGACTTGTTGGTCATGTCATACTTGCGCGAGTTGGTCTTCGGCTTCGCCGCCTCGGCATGTGTGGTCTCCTTGCCGGTGAGTCCACCGTAGAGCTTCACGCCAGAGTTTAGACGGAATCCGCCCGACGGAGCCTTGTACTCGCCATATCTCACCCATATCTCGTCGCCAGCCTGCGCCTTGGCAAGGGCAGCAGGGAGCGACATCACAGAGGCGTCAGCCCATGACTGTCCGTCGCCGCTGTCGGTTGTTGGCGACGGCACCACGCGGTAGATTTTATTAGACGATTGAGCCACGACCTGAGTGGCCGTGGCAAAGGTGAGCAACATTACGAAGAGCGCAGTATTGCGTAGATGAGAGGTGAATATATTATACATAGTCAATATATTTCGAAGATTTTGACACAGTGTTAGTTGTTAAATGGTTTCACGAGCAGGGTTGCGTTTTCCTGAAGATTGCCACTTATCTGCGCGTTCAACTTATACCATGTAGCATTGGTGAGTGGAGCGACTGGACTGAAGTCGTAAGTGAATTGACGATTATTCGTCACAGTCTCGCCATTGACAGTACGCTTGGTGTTGAGATTGAATGTTACACGTGGTGATGTGGAACTTTCTGTTGAACCACTACCATCAGGGAATATGTAGTGTGTCACACGACCATTGCGCTTGCTTATTGTAGACTGGTTGACAAACTCCTGCTTGCCGCCAACTGGCGGTAAAGGCCATTTGGCGTGTAGGCGCTCGAAAGGGAACAAGCGTCCATAACCAGAACCTGTTGCCGTGGCATCACCACCATTATATTCGAAGCCGTTCACATCAACATCGATATAGGCTTGTTCGGAAGAGTTGTACGCTCCGTAGGCATCCCACTGTATATCGAGCTTCACGGCAAGGCGATGCAGGTTGAGGCTCCAATACTGTCGCATCTCGTTGTCGTTACCCTTAGTGATGGTGAAATCGAGCGACGGAAGCTCTTCTTTATAGTTGTATGCCACGCCTGTGGCTACGCTCACAAACTTATCTGTACTAACAGTTCCATTGGTGGCTGTTGCATAGTCATTGGATATGCGCATGTCGGCTATATCGCTGTTGTGATTGGCCCCGTCCTTGGCTATAGCATTGAGCTGCGCCACAGGATTGAACTGGTCTTGACAGTCGCTGCTGTATGTAATGCCATATACACGCACATTACCGAGGGGTACCGGCATCACGTATGTTCGATAGCCAGAGTCGGTGCCGTCGGCATTGAGCACAGGCGTAATCTTCGCCTTGGCGTGCTCCACTCCTTTTGTGTTTATGGTGCCGTCGGCATTACGACACTCAAACTCCTCCTTGGTGAATGTGTCGTAGTATACCATCTGCCCAGGGTCGGGATCTATAATCTCTGCTCCTGTCTGCTTCGACGTATATGCCACGACAACTGTCAGACGGTCCCATGCATCAGCCTCATCTGTGGCTTCACCGGGATCGCCTGGCACCACAACACGCGACTTGGCAACCGATGACGGCACCGATATATACATGTTGAGCGGTACTGTAGTCGGTTCAGGACCATCGTTAGGCTCGGTGTTATCATGCGAGCACGAGGCGAGAACCAAGGCACCTATTATTATATAACCGTATTTATTGGTCATTTGTCTTTAATTTGAATTCTGTTAAATTTCTACATCATGGCTACCACCCGGCTTCCAGTCGAGACTCACGCTCACACCCACACTTTGTGAATGGGTTGAAATGCTGCCGTCCCGGCGGATTATACCCTTCAAGACACGCAACTGCCCGGCAAGCAACGGTTCGCTGACAGTGAGCGTGGTCTTTGTAACCTTACCATTGATACGCACGTAGATATAGATGTGCCATGAGGCATCAGAAACCCTGCCGCTTGATATCAACGAAGGCATCGAGGCTGCATATAAGCCATAGAGGTCGCTGCCTGTATCGTGGAGCAACCGTTCACGGACGGTGGTTTGGCGGTTGGCAGCGTATGTACTGTCATTGATTGAGAAACTTGTGGCGAAACCGTCGGCATAGCCCCAAACTTCATCGGGCACCACGCCGTCCTCTGCCCTCATCACCACACATGAGGCACTATTAACCATGTAAAGATTGACATCAAACTGTTGGTCACGATTCTCCACTTTCATTGGCAGGCGGGCAGAGAAGAGTCCCACGCTGTGGCTATCGATGGTGTCGGAAGACTGCTGTATGAGTGCTGCCGTTGACACATTGTCTGCTCCATCAAGTTGCACAAGCGGCTCGGCAGCAGAGTTGGCAAGTGCTATATGCTGGTAGTCCTTCACGGGCAGATATATGGTATACGATGCCTGCGAAGCATCCATCTGGTGCTGCTCATGCTGCGCCAGATGCTGGTCAGTGGTGTAGAAGGCAAGGTCGATGTCACGGGCATGGTCGGTGAACACATCGCACAGGGCATCGGCAAGCCGCAAGCCAAACGCCTGTTCTGCCTCGGAGGTCAGCTCTGAAGACAGTTCTGTGGATATGTTGGTGCGCAGACGCACGGTGTAACCAATGTGATAGTCCTTACCACAATCGGAAAGATCCTCGTCAATACATGATGTGAGCGATAGCGCAATGGTCATTGCCGCCATTGCCAACACCACACCACGTCTTATAGTATATAGCATAATTGTTTGCTTGTTTATTGTTGTTTCATCTGTATGTGTGAGCGGTAGCCGGTTCAGAAGCTGCCGCCCTATAACTGGGAGAGGGGGCGCCCTCGCCCCCGATAAAATCAGAAAATAATCCCATATATAGTATTATGGTGATGTCGGGGGCGAGGGCGCCCCCGCTCCCAGTTATTGCAAACTGCTATTAATCAATAGTATAGTCGAACTGTACACCTTTCTGCCATGTAAGATCCACAGCAAGACCAATACTTATCTGTGAAGAGCGGAGGTCTGGAATACAGTTGTATGCCTTCTTCAAACTACCAATGGTGAAATTGGCGATTGTGGTGTGATCCTTGGTGAAGATGTGGTCTACATCGGTACCAAGGTCTTTGCCATTATTGAGATCCAACTGACCTACAAGATAGAATGTACCACCATTTGGCACAAGACCATTCTCACCATAGAACTCAGGACCATTGTTAACAAACTCAAGTGTTACATACACAACCTGATCCTGACGTCCTTCGCGATTGTTGTCAAGCACAAGTGTATAGTTGTAAAGCGATGGTGTTGTCTCGTTCTTCACATAATATGATCCATCAGCAGAGCGTCGTGTAGAACCGTTGATTTTCTTGTCATAGATGGCATTTGTGAAATGACATCCGAGTTCAGGCTCAAAGTTCCAACCTACAGATGTCGGCTGACCGCCAACAAGCACACCAGTGAGTTTAAATGTAGTTGGACCAACAGCAATCTTGTTGTTTGACTCCATGCCACCAGTTGTCACAGCATTGTCCTCAAGAAAATCCTTTTCTGTACGCACTGAAAGTTTCAAGCTTGCAACACCATACTGTAATGGGTTCTGCAAACCAACAGAACGGGTTGTTGAGGAAACTGCCGACTTTGTGAATCCTGTGCCAGACCATGCTGTAGATGGGTTTGCCACCCAAGCATCATAATTAGGAAGCAACGACAGTGATGTCAACTCCTTGTCTGAAACCATAGCAGGAGAACTTACAAAATATGCAAGTGAGGCTGGATATGTAATGCTGTTATAGTTGATGGCATTGTCACCAGCCTGTGAAGCTGTAGCTGCTACATACGAGAAAGCTGGCTCAGCCGGGGTGTTGTTATACTTCAAGCGGGCAGAACCCTCCGGCAGATTAAGATCGGTAGGAAATCCGTTCTTTTCCAATGCTGTAATGGCTGCATCGCAATTCTCAAGGATGGCATTGGTCAGCGGTTTTGCGCTGTTCTTTTCACCAAGCTGTGCCTGCAAGCCATTAATGGCTTTTCTCACTGTATTGGCAGAACCAGACGTAAGTTTCACAAAACTGTTGTAGCGTGTCTGAAGGAACTTCTTCTCTGCTGTGCCATCACCGATAGTCGCCCACTTCAATTCGCCCTCACCCTCTACAGTCGCAGAAGAGGCGAGAATTTTGTTAAGGGCTGCGATAATTGCCTTAGCTTCCTCATTTGTGGAGAAGTTGGCTGTTGGCTGTATCTGCTTAAGAGAGAAATTCAAATCCTCAAGACTTGCTGCTGTAGGTGATGAATAAGTGTCAGAAGTCTGAATATAACCATAGCCAAAGTAATCATCGCCAGTACGTGGAGCAACTCCATACAGCACCATGTCGGTTGTGCCAATAGGAATAGCCACGTCACGGAACACTCGACGATAGTTATCTTTGTCATAGGCGTTCTCACTTGAACCGATAGTGTAGTTACTACCTATAGGAGCATCAACATCAGGTGTTGCCTTGAATGTCATGAGCTGCATGTTGGTAATGCCAAGGAAATTCTTGCCTTCACCCTGGGTGTTCTCTTCTGTCATACGAGTGCCATTGGCTGCGTATGGCACATTGAGTGCAAACTGAGTTTTCACCGATTCGGCTGTACCCGGAGTCTCAGGATTACCTCCATTGTCATCCGATGAACAAGCGGTCATTCCCACCATTCCCGAGAGTGCCACGGTACTCATCAGGAAGTACTTGTTAAAATTTTTCATAAGCTCTAATATTTTAAATTGTTTAAATGTTCTATTTCATCGCTCCAACTGCCTCAAATTGTCCTGCGCCTCCTTGTTTCCATCGTTGGCGGCACGTCTGAAGCATTCCATTGCCTCGGTCTTGGAGCCGGTCATGTAGAGTGCCACGCCGAGGGCGTTTTGGGCACGTCGGTCGGAGCGCACGCCTTGCAGCAGTTGCAGTGCCTGGGCATACTCACCATTGGCGATGAGGTCGGTGGCGCTGTTGATTGTGGCGGCAGCAGTGTCGGGCACGTAGTCGTAGTAGATGCGCATGTAGCCCGAGTTGCGCTGGTCGCCGAGCAGGTGCTCGCGCACCCATGCGTAAGCCTTGCCACCGTCGAGAGCCTTGAGCTTGCGCTCACGC
>JBNMLZ010000051.1:0-14229 GCA_050875085.1 Prevotella sp.
CGCCACCTTTAATCTGTAATTTGATTAATCCAGCAACTTCTTTAGCCATTTTGTCTGTTAATATTTAATTTGATTAATATAAAAGAATTCTCACGCGTCCGTAACAATGCGTCAGCCTTCTTTTTCGACTTGCGTAAAACCAAGCTCCAACGGAGTCTTACGTCCGAAGATCTTGACCATCACCTTAAGTTTGCGCTTCTCGGCGTTCACCTCTTCGATGACACCACTGAAGCCTGAGAATGGACCGTCGGTCACCTTGATGGTTTCATCAACCATGTAAGGCACGTCTACATTATCGACAATCTCCGTCTCCTCGCAGTTACCGAGCATACGGTTGATATCCGACTGGGGCACCGGTGAAGGGTTATCCAAGCCTCCAAGAAAGCCTAACACATTTGGAGAGAAACGCAGCGTGTGAGCCACGTCGCCAACAAGGGCTGCTTCTACAAAGACATAGCCAGGGAGAGATATTTTCTCCTTGACAACTCGCTTTCCATTACGCAAAGTAGCGTGCTTCTCAAGAGGCAGAACCACCTGGGAAACATACTCCTGCAACAACGGATTGTGCTTAATCTCAGCGTCAAGATATTCCTTAACCTTGAACTCTTTGCCGCTGGCAGCACGAAGCACATACCATTTCTTTTCTGTTTTAGCCATTTTCTTGAACGATTAACCTGGGTATACCATTCCCATGACCCATCTAAAAAGAGAGTCCATAGCGAACACCACGACTGCAATGACAAGGGAAGCAGATAATACAATCACTGCACTGTGGTTGAGTTCAGCATACTTTGGCCAAGTTGTTTTATGCGCAAGTTCGTCGTAACAACACTTGCAATAATTTACAAACTTTTTGAACATATTATCTTCTTTTTTGCACGGGAAGAGAGGCTCGAACTCCCGACACCTGGTTTTGGAGACCAGTGCTCTACCAACTGAGCTATTCCCGTAGGATAGTTCCCGATGCCGAGGCAGTGCGGGAACTATTTAGTATTGTGACGATTCCGAAGAATCAATCAGTGACGATATTAGTCGTCAAGGATGTCAGTAATCTGACCTGAGCCTACTGTACGACCACCCTCGCGGATAGCGAAACGGAGACCCTTGTTCAATGCAACTGCGTAGATGAGCTCAACCTCAATCTCTACGTTATCACCAGGCATTACCATCTCAACTCCCTCAGGAAGCTTGATCTCACCGGTGCAGTCCATTGTACGGAGATAGAACTGAGGACGGTACTTGTTGCCGAACGGTGTGTGACGGCCACCCTCTTCCTTCTTCAATACATAGATAGAAGCCTTGAACTTCTTGTGAGGCTTGATCTGACCCGGGTGGCAAAGTACCATACCGCGCTTAATCTCGTTCTTGTCGATACCACGGAGGAGAAGACCTACGTTATCGCCAGCTTCACCCTCGTCAAGGATCTTACGGAACATCTCAACACCAGTTACGACACACTTCTTGTCCTCACCGAGACCAAGGAGCTCTGTCTCGTCGCCTACCTTCACGCGACCAGTCTCGATACGACCAGTAGCAACAGTACCACGACCTGTGATTGAGAATACGTCCTCGATAGGCATCAAGAATGGTTTGTCAAGGTCACGCTCCGGCTCTTCGATCCATGTATCAACAGCATCCATGAGCTCCATTACCTTGTCTTCCCACTTCTCTACACCATTGAGTGCACCAAGAGCAGAACCGCGGATGATTGGAGTGTCCTCCTCATAGCCGTACTGGTCGAGGATCTCGCGAACCTCCATCTCTACGAGCTCGAGCATTTCCTCATCCTCTACCATATCGCACTTGTTCAAGAAAACAACCATGCGAGGTACGTTCACCTGACGAGCGAGAAGTACGTGCTCACGTGTCTGAGGCATAGGACCATCAGTAGCAGCAACTACGAGGATAGCACCATCCATCTGAGCAGCACCAGTTACCATGTTCTTTACATAGTCGGCGTGTCCCGGGCAGTCAACGTGTGCGTAGTGACGCTTTGCAGTCTCGTACTCGATGTGTGCAGAGTTGATAGTGATACCACGCTCTTTCTCCTCAGGAGCGTTATCGATCTGGTCGAAAGACTTTACATCCTCACCACCGAAGCCCTTATCGTGAAGAACCTTAGAGATGGCAGCTGTAAGAGTAGTCTTACCATGGTCAACGTGACCAATCGTACCAATGTTAACGTGCGGTTTGGTGCGCACAAAAGTTTCTTTAGCCATAGCTTTTTATTTTATATATAAATTGTTTAATCGTTTTTCTTCTGTTTCTCGGTTGAAGAACAGAAATAGAGCTGTAACTGAGAGTTGAACTCAGGACCTCTTCCTTACCAAGGAAGTGCTCTACCACTGAGCTATTACAGCAACTTTAGAGCGGAAAACGGGGCTCAAACCCGCGACCCCCAGCTTGGAAGGCTAGTGCTCTATCAACTGAGCTATTTCCGCAAAAGTTTTGTGAAGGTGGGTGGTGATGGATTCGAACCACCGAAGGCATAGCCAGCAGATTTACAGTCTGCCCCATTTGGCCACTCTGGTAACCACCCGTCCATAAAATAAACTCGCTCTAAAAATCAGGTTAGCGCGAAGAAAAACTGCGTTCAGATTTTTCCGTTTTGTTTTGAGCCTCTTGTCGGATTCGAACCAACGACCCCGAGATTACAAATCACGTGCTCTGGCCAACTGAGCTAAAGAGGCAAAATCCTTGCAGCCGTTAGACCGCGATTTAGGACTTGTTCTAAAACGGCTGCAAAGATACGACTTATTTTTGAACCGCCAAAACTTTTCGGCGTTTTTTTTACTTATTTCTTATTTTTTCCTTGAATTTCGTGAGTTGAACCTTCATTGCATCAACACAGAGGTCTACTCCCTCCTCAAAAGTGTCACATGTCTTCTCCACGAACAGTGTCTGTCCTGGCACGCCGACAGTGAGGCTTGTCTCCTTATTGTTGGATGTAGCTGGCTTCACTACCTTCAGCTGCACCTCTGCGGTCTTGATGTCTTCAAATGTTTTTTCCAGTTTTGCCACTTTCTTCTCGATGAAATCCTGCAGCTTCTCTGTTGCGTCAAAATGGATTGACTGAATCTTGATGTCCATAGTGTCCTCCTTTTCTTTTGTTAAGGTTGTACTTATGTTTGTTTCTTTATATATAGTAATGTGTAGCGCGGCGGATGACTCTTTCTGGGGTCATTCACGCGGATGCGCCTTACTATAAATCTGTTTTAGTTGTTCAAAGGTTGTATGGGTGTATATCTCTGTTGTCGACAGACTGGCGTGTCCGAGCAGTTTCTGCACGCTCTCCAGGTCGGCTCCGTTGTTGAGCATCGCCGTGGCGAAACTGTGGCGTAGCACGTGCGGTGAGCGCTTCTTGAGGTTGCTCACCTCGCCCAATCGGCATTTCACTATGTAGCTCACCTGCCTTGTGGTCATCCTCCCGCCTTTGTCATTCAAGAGGAAGGCTCCCGTGCCGAGGTTGTGCGGTTGCTGGTCGCGCATATGCATGTACCGGTGCATCTGCGTCTCCAGCTCTGCTCCGAACGGCACTATGCGCTGCTTGTTGCCCTTTCCCGTCACTCGCAACTCGTGTTGGCTGAAGTCCACCGTGGTGTCATCAAGCCCGACGAGTTCCGACACGCGCAACCCCGTCTCATATAATATTAATAATATGGTACGCGCGCGCACGTCTTTATAGTCGCTGCCCCACTCCGTGCTGTCAAGCAGGCGGTCCATGTCGTCTTCACTGACAAACTGTGGCAGTCGGCGGTTTCTCTTCGGTGCGTGTACGGCGTGTGCCGGGTCGTGCTCCACGAGTCCCCGCGACAGTGCGTATCTGTACATCGACCTCACGGCGCTCAGCCTTCGGCATATCGACGAGGCGGTGTTGCCCTTGTCCATCATGTGCTCCAGCCATCCGCGTATGGTCTCCGTGGTGACGGTATCGAAGGTCATGTCTTCGTCGAGCGATTTGAAGTAGTCCACGAATGCCTCTATGTCGAGGCGGTAGCTCTCAACCGTCAGTTCTGAGCGGTTGCGCTCATAGCGCAGATAGTCCATAAAATTGCCTAACTCCAACATACTTCCGTTTGTTTGTATTTCGCCAACGAATGTAGTGATTTTATTTCATTCTGCCAAATTTTCAGGCAATTATTTTTGTCTTATGTCAAGCGCGACTGGTTTTTAAAGGCTGTGCGTCGGACGGGAGTCCGACGTTCCGGTTACTGCTGGGCTTCTTCTGCCGACTGGAACTGGTTTTGGCGTTCGAGGAATTTTATCAGTCCCCAGCGCACGGAACGCAGTCCGAACTGCTCGGTGTGTATGTCGTCAGGACTGAGCCACATACATTCCGCTGCGTCGTCGGCGGCTGCCACCACCGTGTCGTCAGCCACCTCGCAGAGGTAGAACATGTCGAGTGTGTGGATGTCGATGCCGCTGTAGCGGTAGACGTTGGGCAGCGAGAAGAGGTATTTCGAGGCCGTCACTTCCAGCCCTGTCTCTTCCATCACCTCACGCTTCACGCCTTCTTCCGAAGTCTCGCCTATCTGTGTGAAGCCTCCTGGCAGGTCAAGCGTGCCCTTGGCTGGTTCCTGCTTGCGGCGCTCTACAAGGATTTCGCCCTTCGAGTTCTTTATTATCGCCACATTCGAGGCACTCGGGTTCATGAAATACTCAAAGCCGCAGTTCTCGCACTTCTTGCTCGTGGCGCCGTTGGCTACGAAATGATGACTGCCGCACATCGGGCAGTATTCGAATTTTTCTAATGGATGCATTATCTTGGTGTTTTTTTATTTTGTTCTGAATGGCAGCAGCGGCAGTCCGCCTTGGTTGCGTGCCGTGCCGAGTTTGAAATTCTTGAAGCAGTAGCGCACGGCTGTTGGCTTGTGCACCTTGATTGATGTCACGACGATGCCGTCGTGCCAGTCATAGCGTGCGGCTGCGGGGTAGAACTTGCCGTCCTCGCCGGCTATCTCGAATCCCTTTATGCCGTAGAGCGGATAGATGCCGGTTTCTGTATTGCGCAGTTTTATGGTTGCCTCGTTGCCGTTCACGGTCATGCTGTCGTAGCATGGGTTCTTGTATATCAGTCCCTTCACGCCGTAAGTCTCCGACAGGGCATAGTAGGCAAGACGCTCCCCCACCTTTCGTTTCTGCGTGGGGTGTATCTGCTTTAGCTCGCGCTGGTAGGCTCCGTCGTTGTTGCCCACGAGTCCGCAGTTGGGTATGCGTGTCGATGCTATGTACTGCTGTTCGCGCAGCAGAGCGGCACCGTCGCCGTTGGCGTCGTCATACCAGTAGGGGGCTATCTCGACGAAGTAGAACGGTATGTTGCCCTCGCCGAAGGCGCGCCTCCATTGCGCCACGAGCAGTTCGAGCCTGTGGGCATAGTCGTCGGTATGGTAGCCCACGTTGGAGCAGCCTTGATAGTAGATTATTCCCTTTACGGTGAACTTCTGTATAGGCGCGAATGTGCCGTTTCCCCACACGAGCGGGCGGTAGTAGTCGGTACCTATCTTGAATATTGACACGGAGTCGAGCTTTTCATCAGTGTATTTCTTCAGGTTGTCACGGTCGAGCCACGATTCCACGCGCGAGCCGCCCTTGTTTGCCTCTATGAGTCCTATCGGCACGTCGAGCATGTCTTCGAGTGTACGCCCGAAGAAGTAACCTGTCGCCGATGCCCACTGCACGGTCTCGGGTGTTATGACGTTCCATTTGGTGTCGGCGTCCTGCTGTGGTTTCATGGTCATGCGTGCCGGTATCTTGGCGTAGCGTATGCCACTGCGCTTATGGGCGTCCACCACCACGTCGTTATAGCCTTCGACGGGGCATCCCCAGAATCCGCGCACCGGCATTTCCATGTTCGACTGTCCTGCGCACACCCACACTTCGCCCGACAACACGTTGCTGACCGTTGTCTTCTCTCCGTCGTCGAATGTTATAGTGAGCGGGGTGAAACTGGCTTTCGGCGAGCGCACCCTCACCTCCCATGCTCCGTCCTTGCCTGCCTTGGCTGTGGCGCGCGAGGATGTCCACGACAGGGCTACGGTGACGGTCTTGCCTGGCGCCGCCCATCCCCACAGACGCACGTCGGCATCGCTTTGTATCACCATGTTGTCGGCTATCAGGTGTGGTAGCCTTACCTTTGCCTGCACGCCCAATTGTGCTGCGGCAGCAAGCAGAAACATTAAAAATCGTTTATCCATAGCAGTCGGTGTTGTAAAACGACTGCAATATTACGAAAAAAAGGCTACCTTTGCAAAAATAAAACAAAAAAACGACAATGAAAAAAACAAATTTTATTCTTTCACTTCTATTTCTACTCGTAGCAATACCGTCGCTTGCCCAGCGCTCGTTCGACGTTAACCTCTGGCAAGCTAAGGCTCCCAACAAGAATGGACTGCAGGACACAGCATACATAAAGGTATTCCTGCCCGACGAGAACCGCGCCACCGGACGTGCCGTGGTGATTTGCCCGGGAGGTGGCTACGAATGGCTTTCAATGCAAAACGAGGGCACCGACTGGGCGCCGTTCTTCAACAATATGGGCATTGCAGCCATCGTGCTCCACTACCGTATGCCTAACGGCAACGCCAAGGTGCCAGTAAGCGATGCCGAGGAAGCCATCCGCACCGTGCGCCGCAACGCGCGTGCATGGCACATCAACACCGAGAATGTCGGCATCATGGGCTCGTCGGCTGGCGGGCACCTTGCATCGACCATCGCCACGCAGTCGAAGGGCGACGCCAAGCCCGACTTCCAGATTCTATTCTATCCCGTCATCACGATGATGCCGGGATACACCCACCAGGGCTCACACGACAACCTTCTCGGCAAGGATGCCCGCAAGAAGGATGAGCAGAAGTACTGTTCCGACCTCCAGGTGACTCGTGTCACTCCGCGTGCGTGCATCCTTCTTGCCGACGACGACCATGTGGTGCTGCCCTCAAATGGTGTCAACTACTACAGCGAGCTGTTCCGCCACGACGTGCCGTCATCTCTGCATGTATATCCTGGCGGTGGCCACGGCTTTGGCATGAGCCCGGCGTTCCGCTATCATGTAGAGATGCTGCTTGACCTAAAGGCTTGGCTTGAGAGTTTTTAAAGCCGTCAGATGATGCCTGCCTGGTGGAGGAACACCGCCAGAATGCATATAGGACACACATACCGCACGGCAAACAGCCACACGGCGTACAACCGCCGGGCTGTCGTGCCGCGGTTGGTGAACTCGTCGCGCACGATGCGCTGCGGCACCACCCAGCCTATGAGCAAGCTCGTTGTGAAGGCTCCGAGTGGCATGAGTATCTGTGCCGTGAAGAAGTCGCAGAAGTCGAGCAGCGACTTGCCTGCCACCGCCAGCCCGTCGCACGCTCCGCACGACAGGGCGCACAGCACGCCTATCACGCAGCACGCCACCGTCTCGATGGTGGCTCCCGTGCGGCGAGAGCAGTGCAGCTCCTCATGGAAGAACGCCGTGCCTATCTCGTGCATGGATATGGTCGACGTGAGGGCGGCGAGCGCCAGCAACATGTAGAACAGCACGGCTATCACATAGCCCACCGCCGGCACGCCCGAGAATGCCTCGCGGAACACGTTGGGCAGGGTTATGAAGATGAGCGACGGACCCGAGTCGGGGCTTATGCCCACCGAGAACGCTGCCGGGAATATCATCAGTCCGGCGAGTATCGCCACGAGCATGTCGATGATTGCTATCTGGCAGGCGGTCTTCGATAGGTTGGTCTTGCGCGAGAAGTAGGAGGCGTAGGTGCAAAGGCACGCCGTGCCAAGCGACAGCGAGAAGAACGCCTGTCCGAGGGCATCGAGAAACACGCTGCGGTTGAGCTTCGAGAAGTCGGGGTTGAGCAGGAAGTCAACGCCTTTCCATGCTCCAGGCAACATGCACGATGCCACCACGAGCACGATGAGCAGCACGAAGAGTGTTGGCATGAGCAGGTTTGACACCTTCTCTATGCCGCTGCGTATGCCGTGCACAATCACGTAGTGGGTGATGCAGATGAATGCCACCGCCCAGAAAGCGGGCAGCACCGGGTTGGTGGTGAACTTATTGAAGTATTCCGCCACGTATGTGGCATCGCCGGATAGCTGTCCGGCTATCGAGGCATAAAGGTATTGCAGGCACCAGCCTGCCACCACTGCATAGAAGCCCAATATCACCATCGACGTCAGCACGCCCATCACGCCTATCGCCATCCACCACTTGCCGGATGCCAGACGGCGGTAGGCACGCGCGGCATTCGACCCGGCATGGCGGCCGATGATGAACTCGCTTATCATGCCCGGTATTCCGAGCATAAGCACGCACACTATATATACAAGGATGAAGGCGGCACCGCCGTTCTGTCCTGTCATATATGGGAAACGCCACACGTTGCCAAGTCCCACTGCCGAGCCTGCCGTTGCAAGCACGGCGCCGAACTTGGTGGCAAAACTTCTTTCTGATTGTTTCATATAACTCTCTCTTTATTTTCTCTTTTTATCTTCCAGAAGTTAGATTATTCCAAACTGGTTGAGGAATATCGCCACGATGCACACGGGGCACACGTAGCGTATGAGCAGCATATACACGCCGAAGAGCGACGTGCGCAGGGTTCCCCAATTGGTGAACTCGTCGTGCACCGTCTTGCGCGGCACCACCCAGCCAAGGAATATGCAGGTCAGGAAGCCCACTATCGGCAGGAATATCTGTCCCGTCACGAAGTCGAACACGTCGAACAGCGACTTGCCGCCTATCACAAGCCATTCCCTGCCGCCGATGCTCAGCGAGCAGAAGGCGCCCATGATGCAGCACGACACGGTCACGATGGTGGCTGCCTTCTTGCGCGTGGTGTGCAGTTCCTCGTAGAAGAAGGCTGTCGACACCTCATGCAGCGAGATGAGCGACGTGAGCGCGGCGAGCGACAGCAGGATGTAGAACACGGTGGCTATCACCGTGCCCAAGATCGGCACTGCGGCAAACGCCTCGCGGAACACGTTGGGCAGGGTTATGAAGATGAGCGACGGCCCCGAGTCGGGGTTCACGCCCACGGAGAATGCCGCCGGGAATATCATCAGTCCGGCGAGCACGGCTATCAGCGAGTCTATCACCACGATGTTTACCGCCGACTTCATGAGGTTGGCGTTGCGCGAGAAGTACGACGCGAACGTGCATATGCAGCCCATGCCTATCGACAGCGAGTAGAACGACTGCCCCATTGCCGCGAGAAACATGTTGGAATTCATCTTCGAGAAGTCGGGGCGGAACAGAAACTCCACTCCCTTGTGGGCGCCTGGCAACATGCACGAGCCTGCCACCACGAGCAGCAACAGCACGAAGAGCGTGGGCATCATCAGCTTCGAGGCGCGCTCTATGCCGCTGCGCACGCCGTGGATTATCACGAAGTGGGCCATGCTTATCACCGCCACGGTCCAGAACACTGGCTTGACGGGCGACGACGAGAAGTCCTTGAAGTATTCGGTGATGTAGCCTGGGTTGCCGTTCAACTCGCCGAATGCCGACGAGAAGATGTATTGCAGGCACCAGCCCGACACCACGGCGTAGTAGCCCGTGATGAGAAAGCCGGTGAGCACGCTCATGCAGCCCACGAACCTCCATGCCGCCGGCGCTCCCATCTTGCCGTAGGCGCGTCCGGTGTTGGCAGCTCCATGCCTGCCTATGATGAACTCGCTCATCATGCACGGTATTCCGAGCACTATGACACATGCTATGTATATAAGGATGAAGGCGGCGCCGCCGTTCTGTCCGGTCATGTAGGGAAATCGCCACACGTTACCCAATCCTACCGCTGAGCCTGCCGTGGCGAGCACCATGCCCAGCTTACTTCCAAAATTCGCTCTTTCCTGTGACATCTTTTTTATGCTTTTTAGCTGTTTTCTTGTTTGTTTGGTCTATTAATTTTTCACGTTTCCTGTTTAAAGACTGCAAAATTATAAAAATTTCGCGACATTTTAGCACAATCTGTAAGCAAAGATGTTTTTAAGGACTATATGTGCACGCTCCCGCTTATTTTTTGTAATTTTGCAGGCACAAACAAAAACATAAAAAGCAGTAAAAATGAACTACATCATCCACATTCTGAAGTCTTACCCCGTGTCGTGTTTCTATATCCTCGTTATATGGATTCTGTGTTTCGCGTCGATACCCCACACGCCGCTCGACAACGTGACGCTTATCGACAAGTGGGTGCACACGACGATGTATCTCGGCACGTGCGGAACGATATGGTATGAATATGTGCACCGCCACAAGCGCCGGTGCGATGTAGGCGGTGGCTACATCTACGAGTTGAACAAATGCAAGCTCTTCCTGCTTGCATGGCTTGCGCCCATACTGATGAGCGGACTTATAGAGATTCTCCAAGCCACGTGCACCGGCGGACGGCGTTCGGGCGAATGGCTCGACTTTGCCGCCAACTCCATCGGTGTGACGCTGGCGGCTGCCGGTGCATTGGTGGTGATGAGAATCAGGAAGATTAATTTCTGAGGCTGCGTGTTGCCGCCATCAAGACATAATATATCACTACTGCCGACACGAGTCCGGCAAGGGCGTCTATCACGTAGTGGGCCTGTATGTAGACCGTGGCCAGGCACAGGAACACGTAGAATGGCAACAGCAGCCACACCAGCTTGCGCTGGCGCGTGTGAGCGGCAAGGAGCATGCACACCGTGGATATGCCCACATGCGACGACGGGAATGCCGCTGTCGGGCGCTCGCCGGCTGCCTTGGCGTCTTCCACGAGCTCGTAGAAGAATCCCTGGGTGTAGCCTGGCGTGGGCAGGCAGTCGGTGTGGGTGTTGAAGTAGTCGCCAAGGGCGGGGAACACGCCGCGCGCTATGTTGTCCAGCCCCACTGCCTTGTAGTAGAACGTCGGACCAGCCACGGGCACGAAGATGAACACCACGTAGTAGATGAAGAAGGCTGCGAGCAGCACAAACGACGCGCGCTCGAACTCGTCGTAGCGGCGGAAGAAGTAGAAGAACACGATGAGCGCTATCATCGGGTAGTAGCTGGCGTAGCCCATGCTCATCAACTCGCTTATGACGGGCCATGAGAAGGTCTTGGCAAACGTCAGCGCCGGCTGGCACCCGAAGAGAGTCTGCTCAAAGTTGCAGAACACGTTGTCGAGGTTGCTGAACACGCGGTTCAGCTCGTAGGTGTCGGGATACCACCACGCCAGCAGCGACATCTGCGCCACCACGCGCACCAGCCGCGTCAGTCGGCACGGCACGAGGCGGTAGACCCACCACAGCGCCACGGTCATGGCAACCACGCGCACCCTGCCCCATATCAGGGCGTCGGGGTTCTGCAGTTTTGTATATGTGAACAGCGCCACACACAGCGTGAACACCGTGTAGGCAATAACGAGCCATTCCAGGGCAAGCAGTCCGCGCTTGGGCTTGCTCTCAATGGCAAAGAGTTGTTTTATGAAATTCATCGTTTTTATTTAAATAACTGGGAGAGGGGGCGCCTCGCCCCCGGCATTTTCGTCCAACTGGGAGAGGGGCGCCTCGCCCCCGGCATTGCCAGATGCGCCTACAGCCATCCGTTCTCCTTATACCATTTCACCGCCAACCTCACGCCCTCGGCGAGTTTGTAGTGTGGGTGATACCCCAATTCGTCCATGGCTGGCTCAATGTCGCAGCGCCAGTTGCGCTGCTTGAGTATGTTGTACTTGTCGTTGTTGAGCGCTATCGGCTTTTTTGTTATGCGTCCTATCTTCTCGCCTAAGTAGGTTACTATGCGCAGCACCCACACAGGCGCCACGATGCGCAGCATCCACTTCACGCCCATCTCCTTCTTCAGCAGGTCGCTGAACTCTGTCGAGCTGTACACCTCGCCGTCCGACAGGAAGTATTTCCGGCCGCTCATGCCGCGGTCGAGGGCGAGGAACACTGCCTGCACCACGTCAGCCACGTAGACGAACGTGATGTCCTGCCGGCGGAAGCCCACTGCGAAGTCTACGTGTTTCTTTATGCTCTCCGCCATGAGGAAGTAGTCTTTCTCGCGCGGTCCGTAGACACCCGTGGGGCGCAGAATGATGTATGGGAAGTCGTTGCCTATGGAGTCGAGGTAGCGCTCGGCTTCGAGCTTGCTCTTGCCGTAGGCGGTGTTGGGGCGCGGGCAGTCGTTCTCGGTGATGTCCTGGTAGGGCTGGCGCTCGTGCACGGCTCCGTAGACGCTGAGCGAGCTCAGGTATACGAAGCGCTTCAGTGGCATCTGCATCTCTATGAGCGCGTCCACAAGGTTGCGCGTGCCGAGGGTGTTGATGCGCTTGAAGTCGGCCTTGTCGATACACTTGGTCACGCCGGCGGCGTGCACCACATAGTCGAATGTCTTGCCGCTGAGCTGCTGCTTGAGCCTGTCTTTCGACGACAGGTCAAGCTCGATGAAGTTTATACGATTGTCCGCGAGATACTTTCTGGAACTCGTCCGCCTCACCGCCGCCCACACTTCCATGCCCTTGTTGAGGGCTTCCTCGACGATGAAACTGCCAATAAAACCGCTGGCTCCGGTTATCAATATCTTGTTTGTCATTATGGAATTTGATGCATAATCGGCTGCAAAGTTAATGAAAACGGAAGACATACTGAAAAAATACATTGTTTTTCAGCACATTATACAGGATTTTTTAGGCTATTTCACGAAAAGCATATCTTTGAATGATACATGATATTCAATATTCGAATTTCACTCCATTGCATTGTGCCACTCGCCGCAGGCGGTGGGCACAACATGTAAAGCAAAGTTTCCGCATTTGTTGTCTTTTTCTTCCCCTGCAACATTTTTTTCACATAAGAACAGCCCAAATCTCGAACTTTTTTTGTTTATTTGCAGTGTAAAAACACGATAAACAATCTAAAACACATACAACTATGGGAAAAGGAAAAAAAGGCGGCAAACGCATGACCAAGAAACAGCTTGCCCCGAAACTTGAGGAGCTTTTCGTCTCCAATCCCGGCAAGACCCTTTCGTTCAAGGAGATATTCCGCACTCTCCACCTTGACACTCACCCCCTGAAGATGCTCGCCATCGACATCATGGAGGAAATGGCGTGGGACGACTTCATATCAAAGGTTTCAGACAACTCCTACAAGCTCAACCTCAAGGGACAGGTGCAGGAGGGCGTGTTCCAGCGCAAAACCAACGGCAAGAACACCGTCACGCCCGACGGCTCCGACAAGCCGATCTTCGTGGCTGAGCGCAACTCGATGTGGGCGCTGACGGGCGACCGCGTGCGCTTCTCGTGCATGGCGCGCCGCAAGAACCACATCAACGAGGCGCAGGTCATCGAGATTCTGCAGCGTGCCAAGGACACCTTCGTCGGACGGCTTGCCTTCGACCACGACATCTGCACGCTCATCTCTCCGTCGAACGTGCTTGCCAACAGCATCATCATCCCGCGGCGCAAGCTCAAGGGCGGCAAGGACGGCGACAACGCCGTGGTGAAAATCATTGAATGGCCCGACCAGGACCACCGCAACATGATTGGCGAGGTGGTCGACGTACTGGGCAAGGCGGGCGACAACGATGTGGAGATGAACACCATCCTGGCGCAGTATGGTCTGCCCTACAAGTATCCGAAGAACGTTGAGGACGCAGCCGACAAGATTTCGGGCGAAATCACCAAGGAGGACTACGCCGAGCGCGAGGACTTCCGCGACACGTTCACCTGCACCATCGACCCGAAGGACGCCAAGGACTTCGACGACGCGCTGTCCATCAAGAAACTCAAGGACAGGCTGTGGGAGGTTGGCGTCCACATCGCCGACGTGTCCCACTATGTCAAGGAGGGTTCCGTGATAGACAAGGAGGCTGTGAAGCGCGCCACGAGCGTCTATCTCGTCGACCGCACCATTCCGATGCTGCCTGAGCGCCTCTGCAACTTCATCTGCTCGCTGCGCCCCGACGAGGAGAAGCTTGCCTTCTCCGTGATTTTCAATCTCGACGACGACGCCAACGTGAAGGCCTACCGCATCGTGCACACCGTCATCAAGTCTAACCGCCGCTATGCCTACGAGGAGGTGCAGCAGTTGCTTGAGGACAACGGCGTGGTTGACGGCAAGGGTGAGCCGGCGCCGCCAGCCCCGAAGGAGGGCTACAAGGGCGAGAACGCCGAACAGCTCATCACGCTCGACCGACTGGCGAAGAAACTGCGCGCGGCGCGCTTCAAGAACGGCTCGGTGAAGTTCGACCGCGAGGAGCTTCATTTCGACGTCGACGAG
>JBNMLZ010000052.1:0-13906 GCA_050875085.1 Prevotella sp.
CTAACAAGCTGAAATGAAACATTAGGCGGTTATTGCGGCGGTGTCCCACCTCTTCCCATTCCGAACAGAGAAGTTAAGCCCGCTTGCGCCGATGGTACTGCAATGCAATGCGGGAGAGTAGGTGGCTGCCTTCTTTTACACGAGGTCTTCAGAGTCTAACGGCTTTGGAGACCTTTTTTCGTGTTTGGGGGTGTCGAGCTCCCGCTCGACACATGCTTGGACATGAAGTACATGTTTTTTGGACAGGAAGACATGAAGAACAGGTTTTTTGAGGGCATTGCTTTTGTGTCGAGCGGGAGCTCGACACCCCCTTTTTATGAATTGGCATAATAAACAAGCGAAAAGCGCGTTTATTATATATGCAATGGACAGATCAAATACGCAGAGTTAAAATTGTTTTGGTGTTTGCCGCGGTGATAATCGCTGTGGCATCGCTTGTCGTGTCGCATATTCTCATACGCGACCTCGCCAAGGAGGAACACAACAAGACGGAAGTGTGGGCGGAGGCGATACGCACGCTCAACCGTGCCGACGAGAACACCGACATAAACCTTGTGCTGAAGGTAATCAACGGCAACAACACGATACCCGTCATCGTGCTCGACTCAAAGGGAAAGGTGCAGGCTTTCCGCAATATCAAAATAAAGAATTGTGCCGACTATGCCGACACGCTGCGCTACGTGACCGACATGGGACATGAACTGCTCAGCGAGAACCATTCCATCCGAATGATGCTTGACGACCAGCAAGACCCTGCCGCAACCCAGAGCCTTTCGAGTGTGGCAGCCGACAGCACCGCCGCCGTTAAGTCGGGCGACTATATCAACGTGTGCTACGACGACTCGGTGATGCTCCGCCGGTTGTCGTCGTACCCGTATGTGCAGCTTGGTGTGGTGATGATATTCGTAGTGATAGCCATCTTCGCGCTGCTCACGTCGAAGCGGGCCGAACAGAACAAGGTGTGGGTGGGACTGTCGAAAGAGACCGCCCACCAGCTCGGCACCCCTATATCGAGTCTCATGGCGTGGGTGGAGATTTTGAAGGAGACCTATCCCGATGACGACCTCATACCAGAGATGAACAAGGACGTGAAGCGCCTGCAGCTCATCGCCGACCGCTTCTCGAAGATTGGCTCGCTGCCCGAACCCGTGGAGACCGACCTGAAGGAAGTGATGGAGCACGTGATTGACTATATGGACCGCCGCACGTCGAAAAAGGTGCAGATGATACGCGACTTCCCCGAGGGGGACATCCGGGTGAAGATAAACGCCTCGCTCTTTGAGTGGGTCATCGAGAACCTGTCGAAGAATGCCGTCGATGCCATGGGCGGCGAAGGCAAGATAACGCTTAAGATATTCGAGGAGCCAAAGAAGGCCGTAGTCGAAGTGACCGACACAGGCAAGGGCATACGCAAGAAAGACCTGCGCAACGTGTTCCGTCCGGGCTTCACCACAAAGAAGCGCGGCTGGGGACTCGGACTGTCGCTTGCCAAGCGCATTGTGGAGGAATACCACAAAGGAAAGATTTTCGTGAAGTGGTCGGAAGTTGGAGTGGGCACCACGTTCCGTATTGAACTGAGGAATGCGAGGGCGTGATTGTCCAAAAGACTGTGTATGGATGTGGTTTCAACTTTTTTATAAAAACTGGCGTATAATTCGATCTTTTTTATGTATATTTGCAATATGATAATGAATGTGTGTCAACTTCTCATACTTGGATATTTTCTGTAAATCCGATAGATTTGAAAGTGAACTTTGATCCAGGGGATATTGCTTTTATTGACGTGTATGTTGATTATTGGTTCAATCACAGAGATTGGCATTACGCATCAAGTGTTGGTATGCCTTCTAATCCTTCAGGAATTGATGGTTGGGAGCGTTGTTATTACCAAGTAATATTTTATCCTTATAATGGTGATTAGTTATGCTGTATAGATTTCTTTTGATTCCGATTCTGTATATTCTAAGTTGCGTGTGTTCATCCGCGCAACTTCCGACAGACTTCCGCTCTGAGCAGATATTTCTTGGAGTTGCAAATACGGAAGTTGCAATGAACGACACAATAGAAGCCAATGGAGTTGTGACTTGCTTGTCAAATGTTTGCGCACGCCCTTACAGCCGGTATCTTTATTTGGAATTGTTGAATTCTTCAGATTCTGTGATTGTACGTCAGAAAGTGGCATGCAATGAGGATGGAAACTTCCATGCAGCAATACCGACAGCAGCTGTATATGACGAAGGATTGTATTACTTGCGCGCTTACACCAAGTTGATGTGTAATTTCTCGGGAGAGAGTTTCGCTTCACAACCATTGCTTATAGGAAAAAAAATCCCGGGGAAGCATGATAAATTTTTTAACAATATACGATGTCTTGTATATCCTGAAGGCGGCTTCCTCGTGGACAACCAAATTCAAGGCTTGGTTGTTGTCCTGACCGATGGCAACGGTGAATCTTTAGGTGGGGCGCGTGTCCAGCTCGTAAGTGACAGAGGCGACACGATATGTGATGGCAGGACACATTTGTCGGGAGTATTGGAATTCAAGTTTATTCCACAGGCAGGTGTGAAATATCAGTTGTTGGCAAGCAAAGACGACATGCTTAGGACGTTTGACGTAGCTGTTGAAAATCGCAACAGCATGAAGTTGCAGTGTGCAATAAGTGGAGGCAAGCTGAAATATAAGATTCTGAATGCAAGGAACGATCTGTCACCTTATAAACTGTATATATACGATCGCGTTAATGGACTGCTGCATATTGACAATGTTATGCCTTCTGGCATTATCCCACTTGCGAAGGAGTCATTGCTGTCAACTGTTTTTCTGACAGACAGTATAGGGGATGTGGTGACCGAAGCAACTGCCCTCGCAAAGTATAGGATGGCAGAAATGCCACAGATTCCTGATACAATCACTTGCGGTGTGGCTACCGAAATGAATGGCAAGACGGACAGCCTGAATAATGGCAGGGTGCTGACGCGCTTTGTCGCAGAATATGAGCCGTGGGTACAGTCTGCCGAAAGCGAATTGTTGTACACTGCGGATTTCATGTCTCCAATGTGTTTCCCTGACAATCTGTTCAAGGAAAGCGGCAATGACCGTGCCGCAGACTTGCAGGCATGGTTGGGCACCGCCAAATTCTCCCGTTTCAATATCAAGGATGCCATGGCAAAGGATACCGCCATGTATGTGTATATGCCAGAGGAAACAATGACAATAGAGGGGAATGTAGAAACCGAAAACCATACAGTGTTTCGTGGAGGTACGCTTGTTGTCTACAATACGTTGAACAATTGTGTGTATGACGGGTCTATAGGGAAAGATGGACATTTCCGTATCGGTGTTGATGATTTTGACTGTGGCACAACATTCTTCCTGCAAGCAATAAATAAGCACGGGAAGATTGTAGGCTCATACATTAATATGGCTGACGAGAGGTATCCGGCACCAGTTATATATAGAAGATACAAGATTGAGACTTCGAAATATGCAAGTTCTGAGGTGGTTGTGACTGGAGAAATGAAAGGGAGGGTATTGCCTGATGTTGTGGTGAAAGCACAGGTTCGTGAGGATCCGCCACTGCCGAGTAACAAGTTTTATGAGAATAATTATGCTGACCGCGAAAAAATAGAAAAGCACAACTACAAAACTCTGGCTGATATATTGAGAGGGTTCTCTTTCCTTTCTGTCACGTATGAAAATGGAACCGATGGGATGACATGGCTGATTACAACAAATCGTGGAAAGGCAGCATCGGGTAGTACTTATATTCCGATATTACTTGATGGAACTCGTGTCGATACTGATTTGTATGACGTGGTGCTTAACATGTTTGCGTTTGACATTGAGGAGGTGGAGTTTCTGCAGCCATGGCAGGCCCTTGCCTATACATGGGGTGCCTTGAGGGGAGCAATAAAGGTGACCACACGTGGTGTCAACAAATCTGGAAAGGTACGCTCCAAAGGCACGTTCTACACTCCGATGGGACTGTCGGTGGCAACCGGCAAGCCGAAGCGTAAGGTCGCGCCAGGACGCTACCGCCTGCTCGTTGATGTGATATCACCGGAAGGAGTTACATCCTACGAACGCGGCATTGTGGTCACGCAATGATGTGTGATTTCATTGGGGATTTGTCATAAACGTGTGCTTTGCTATTGCTGAAATCAAAAACTTTGTGAAGATTTTATTGTATGTCAGAAAATATTTGTAACTTTGCACACCAAATGTGTAATTCAGAGGTACTTAAAATAGATTTGAAGGAATTGGACGAGGGCGTGAGCACGCTCAACTTCAATTTGGGCGACGCCTGGTTTGAGTCTCTTGACGAGGATGAAATCAAGCGTGGTGATATTCGTGTGTCCATCAACGTGAAGCGCACGGAGAACTATTTTGAGTTCGACTTCCATACCGAGGGCACCGTTGTTATTCCGTGCGACCTCTGCCTTGACGATATGGACCAAGCGATAGAGACGGACGACCGCCTCGTCGTGAAGTTTGGAGAAGAATATTCCGAGGACGATGACCTCGTCACGGTTGACGAGCGCGACGCTGTGTTCGACGTGTCGTGGTTCATCTACGAATTTATAGCACTCAACATCCCCGCTAAGCACGTGCATACACCTGGAAAATGTAACGCGGCGATGATTAAGGTTCTCGAAGAACACTCAGCTACCCGAAGTAGTGGCGAGGATGAGGAGCAGGCGGTAGATCCGCGCTGGAATGGATTAGAAAAATTAAAAACAATAATTAAAGATTAAAGAAAAATGGCACATCCTAAAAGAAGACAGTCAAAGACACGTACACTTAAGAGAAGAACTCATGATAAGGCAGTAGCTCCTACATTGGCAGTATGCCCTAACTGTGGCGCTTACTATGTATACCACACAGTATGCCCGACTTGCGGCTACTACCGTGGCAAGGTGGCTATCGTAAAGGAAGTAGCTGAATAATATTTCTCCACACGATGGGAAAGATAAACGCAGTAATCACCGGCGTTGGCGGCTATGTGCCTGACTATATCCTCAACAACGAGGAACTGTCGCGCATGGTCGACACCAGCGACGAGTGGATTATGACCCGTGTCGGCATCAAGGAGCGCCACATCCTCACTGAGGAAGGTCTCGGCACGAGCTATATGGCCCGCAAGGCTGCCAAGCAGCTCATAAAGAAGACCGGCGTAGACCCCGACACGATCGACGCGCTGATCGTAACCACCACAACTCCTGACTACAAGTTCCCCTCAACGGCATCCATCGTCCTTGGCAAACTCGGACTGAAGAATGCCTTCGCCTTCGACTTCGAGGCTGCATGTTGCGGATTCCTTTATTCGCTCGACGTTGCCGCATCGATGATTCAGAGCGGCCGCTACAAGAAGATTATCGTCATCGGCGCCGACAAGATGTCGTCGCTCGTCGACTACACCGACCGCGCAACATGCGTGCTGTTCGGCGACGGTGCCGGAGCAGTGCTTCTTGAGGCAACGGAAGAGGAGAACATCGGCGTGCAGAACTCGTTCCTGCGCACCGACGGCATCGGCCTGCCGTTCCTTCACATGAAGGCTGGCGGCTCTGTATGTCCTCCTTCTCACTTCACAGTGGACCATCGTCTGCACTACCTCTACCAGGAGGGACGCACCGTGTTCCGCTATGCCGTCACCGACATGAGCGACGACGTGGCTGAAGTGATGAAGCGCAACAACCTCACTGCCGACGACGTGAAGTGGGTTGTGCCCCATGAGGCCAACCTCCGCATCATCGAGGCTGTGACAAAGCGCGTGGGCTTGCCGTTGGACAAGGTGGTGGTGAACATCCAGCACTACGGCAACACAAGTGCCGCCACAATTCCTTTGGCATTGTGGGACAACGAGAAGAACTTCAAGAAGGGCGACAACGTCATCTTCACCGCTTTCGGCGCAGGTTTCGTTCATGGCGCCTCGTTCTACAAGTGGGGTTACGATGGCTCGGAAGTTGCCGGGGCAAAGTAACAATTGAAACATATTATCTCATATAAAAAGCACGTTCTTACATGCCGCAACGCATGTTTGACGTGCTTTTTTGCTTTTATGTCGGGAAAAAAACGTAACTTTGCAGTATAGTACTATAACATTACTGCCGTAGCAGGTATAAAATCCTTTATTTGTTAACCTCTTGACGGCACATTATTTCAGAAAAATATGCACAAAGCAGGATTTGTAAACATAGTTGGCAATCCTAATGTGGGCAAGTCGACGCTGATGAACCAGCTTGTCGGCGAGCGCATCAGCATTGCCACATTCAAGGCGCAGACCACGCGCCACCGCATCATGGGCATCGTCAACGAGGACGACGCGCAGATTGTGTTCTCCGACACACCGGGTGTGCTCAAGCCAAACTACAAGCTCCAGGAGTCGATGCTCGCCTTCTCGGAGTCGGCGTTGCAGGATGCCGACGTGCTGCTCTACGTGACAGACGTGGTGGAGAACCCCGAGAAGAACATGGACTTCCTCGACAAGGTGAAGAAGATGACAATCCCCGTGCTGCTCCTCATCAACAAAATCGACCAGAGCGACCAGAAGACGCTTGGCGACACCGTGGAGCGCTGGCACAAGCTGTTGCCCAACGCCGAGATACTGCCCGTGTCGGCAAAGAACAAGTTCGGCATCGACATGCTCATGAAGCGCATCAAGGAACTGCTGCCCGACTCGCCGCCCTTCTTCGACAAGGACCAGCTGACGGACAAGCCCGCCCGCTTCTTCGTGTCGGAGATAATCCGCGAGAAGATTCTTCTCTACTACGACAAGGAAATACCTTATTCCGTTGAGGTGAAGGTGGAGTCGTTCAAGGAGAGCCAGAAGAACATCGACATCCACGCCGTAATCTACGTGGAGCGCGACTCGCAGAAGGGCATCATCATCGGCCACCAGGGTGTGGCTCTGAAGAAGATGTCAACCGAGGCACGCAAGTCGCTTGAGAAGTTCTTCGGCAAGAGCGTCTATCTGCACACCTTCGTGAAGGTGGACAAGGACTGGCGCAGCTCAAAGCGCGAACTCGACAATTTCGGATACAATCCAGAATAAGCCGCAAGGCATTCCCTCCTGAATAGCAAAGAGGAGGCACTCTCGTCAGAGTGGCGAGGGCCGGAGTGCAGGTCAGCTTCGGAAAATTACTAACATGGGATGCAGAGACCACATCCCAAAAGCCTTCGCGGTGTATGCGGAGGCAAGAATGACTAAAATATAAAGAATGGCTAATTTAGTAGCAATCGTGGGACGCCCCAACGTGGGCAAGTCCACACTCTTCAACCGTCTGACCAAGACACGTCAGGCTATCGTGAGCGATACAGCCGGAACGACGCGCGACCGCCAGTATGGCAAGTGCGAGTGGAACGGCCGCGAGTTCTCTGTCGTTGACACCGGTGGATGGGTTGTCAACAGCGACGACATCTTCGAGGATGCCATACGCAAGCAGGTGATCGTGGCAACCGAGGAGGCCGACCTCGTGCTCTTCCTCGTCGACGTGCAGACCGGACTCACCGACTGGGACCAGGACGTGGCGCAGATTCTCCGCCGCACGAAGCTCCCCGTAATCCTCGTTGCCAACAAGACCGACAACAACGACCAGATATACGATGCCGCAGAGTTCTACTCCCTGGGTCTTGGCGAGCCGCAGTGCATCTCGTCTGCAACGGGCAGCGGCACGGGCGACCTTCTGGACCTCGTGCTCTCCAAGCTCAAGCCCGACACCAAGGAAGAGGTGGAGGACGGCATACCTCGCTTCGCCGTCGTTGGACGTCCTAACGCGGGCAAGAGTTCCATCATCAACGCCTTCATCGGCGAGGACCGCAACATCGTGACCGAGATAGCCGGCACGACGCGCGACTCCATCTACACGCGCTTCGACAAGTTCGGCTTCGACTTCTATCTTGTCGACACTGCCGGCATCCGCCGCAAGAACAAGGTGTCGGAGGACTTGGAGTTCTACTCCGTGATGCGCTCCATCCGCGCCATTGAGAACTCCGACGTGTGCATCCTCATGCTCGACGCCACACGTGGCATCGAGGCACAGGACATGAATATCTTCCAGCTCATCCAGCGCAACAACAAGTCGCTCGTTGTGGTGGTGAACAAGTGGGACCTCGTGGAGAACAAGGACCAGGCCGTCATCAAGACCTTCGAGAACGCCATCCGCAACCGCATGGCTCCGTTTGTCGACTTCCCGATAATCTTCGCTTCCGCCCTCACCAAGCAGCGCATCTACAAGGTGCTTGAGACCGCCAAGCAGGTGTATCTCAACCGCAAGGCTCATGTGGGCACGTCGAAGCTCAACGAGGTTATGCTCCCGCTCATCGAGGCTTACCCGCCACCATCAACAAAGGGTAAGTACATCAAGATCAAGTATTGCACGCAGTTGCCCAACACGCAGATACCGTCGTTCGTGTTCTACGCCAACCTGCCGCAGTACATCAAGGAGCCTTACCGCCGTTTCCTTGAGAACAAGATTCGCGAGAACTGGTCGATGCACGGATGTCCGATAAACGTGTTCATACGACAGAAATAAAATAATCCAAAACCGTAGCGGCGGTCTCCGGCCGACGCAGCGTCCATCAAGCACATGAAGACTGGATGTTGCGTCGGCCGGAGACCGCCGCTACATTTTATAAAGTAGCCAATATGCGTAACATTTTATTTATAGCAATGGCAGTTGTCGGCTTGTTCCTCGCTTCCTGCCGCAATGCGGAAGGTCCCAAGCCCGAGGACTTGGCCGGCAAGGCAGCCAAGCTGTATTATGACAACCTCATAGCGGGCAACTATGCCGCCTATGTTGACGGTTTCTACCGTCCCGACAGCATTCCCGGCAGCTACCGCGACCAGCTTGTCACCAACGCCAAGATGTATGCGGCGCAGATGCGCGATGACCACAAGGGACTCGCGTCAGTTGAGGTGGCTGGCGCGCGTGCCGACACGACACGCCACATTGGGCACGCCTTTCTCGTGCTTTGCTTCAAGGACAGTGTGAAGGAGGAGATTGTTGTGCCTATGGTGCTCTACAAAGGCAACTGGTATCTGAAATGACTGAGGTTTATATAAAAAAAACAACCACGCTGCATCACCTGCGGCGTGGCTATCACAATTAATAGTAAAGTGATGACTATCAGTTTTTATTCTTTGAGAAGGTATTATTAGGTGATTGTTTAAAGGTATTTACCCGCCATCGAATCATCTAAAATCCTTCAAGCGGAAGTCGTGTCAATATGGTCTTTGTAGGTTGCTATGTTTATGATGATAACTATTAACGGCTGCAAAGATAGTTCTATTTTATTTCATGGCAAAACTTTTGTGAAGAAATCTTTCGAAAATCTTTATTTTAACACTTTTCGCGTGGGTATTTTAACAAATCGGGGTGCACGAACAGCTGTTCGTGCACCCCGATTTGCATTTTTTGATAGAAGTCAATACTATCACGTGCAATTTTTGACGTGTATCAATATTGAATTTTTATTTGTTAACGCTTGATTAACGCTTGTTAAAGCTGGGCGCAGCATTGAAGCTTGCTCGGTTTAAAGCCGCGTGCCGTTGCCTGCGCTTGCAGCTTTTTGCATTTCCACTTCCTTGACCTTCTTGAACAGCTGCGAGGCAAACACGAGGTCGTTGAGCTTCTCGTTGGTTGACGCCATCACGTCGTTCTTTGTGCCCTGCCACTCCTTGTGGCCCTTGTAGATGAAGATGATGTTCTCGCCGATACCGAGCACTGAGTTCATGTCGTGGGTGTTGATGATGGTAGTCATGCCGAAGTCCTTGGTTATTGATGACAGCAGCTCGTCAATCACGAGCGACGTGTGCGGGTCGAGACCCGAGTTCGGTTCGTCGCAGAACAGATACTTTGGGTTGAGCACTATGGCGCGTGCTATAGCCACGCGCTTCTGCATACCGCCCGATATTTCGCCCGGGTACTTATGTTGCGCGTCGATAAGGTTCACGCGGTCGAGACAATCCTGTGCGCGCTTCACGCGCTCGCGGTAGTTCATCGTGGAGAACATGTCGAGCGGGAACATCACGTTCTCAAGCACCGACAGCGAGTCGAAGAGCGCCGCCGACTGGAATATCATGCCCATCTCGCGGCGCATGAACACCTTTTCCTTCTTCGACATCGCCACGAAGTTGCGCCCGTCGTAGAGCACCTCGCCGCTTGTCGGCGTGAGCAGGCCCACGAGGTTCTTCATGAGCACGGTCTTTCCCGAGCCGCTTTGTCCGATGATGAGGTTGGTCTTGCCGTCCTCGAACACGGCGTTAATATCCTTTAGCACTTCCTTGTCGTCGAACGACTTGCAGAGATGTTTTATTTCAATCATATATTTCTAACTTAACAATTGTGTGAGGAACACGTCGGAGAACAGAATCAGCACGCTTGAGCAAACCACGGCGTCGGTGCTCGCCTTGCCCACTTCCACGGAGCCGCCCTCCACGGTGTAGCCGAAGAAGCTCGACACGCTTGAGATGATGAAGGCGAACACGAGGCTCTTGATGATGCTCATCCACATGAACCACGGGTTGAACGAGTGCTGGAGTCCGAGCGTCAGGTCGTCGGGCGACAGGATGTGGCCGATGTAGGCCGTGCCGTAGGCTCCGAGTATGCCGGTGGCAGAGGAGAATATCACGAGGAACGGCATGATGGTCACCAGTCCCATGATTTTCGGCAGGATGAGGTAGTTGGCTGAGTTCACGCCCATGATGTCGAGGGCGTCAATCTGCTGCGTCACGCGCATCGTGCCAAGCTCCGAGGCGATGTTCGACCCCACCTTTCCGGAGAGTATCAAGCACATGATGCTGCTTGAGAACTCCAGGAGCAGAATCTCTCGCGTGGTGTAGCCCGACACCCATCGCGGCATCCACGGGCTCTGGATGTTGAGCTTCATCTGGATGCATATCACGGCACCGATGAAGAACGATATGAGCAGCACGATGCCGATGGAGTTGACGCCTAGTGCCGACATCTCCTTGACATACTGCTTTAGGAACATTCTCATGCGCTCCGGGCGCGCGAAGGAGCGTCCCATGAGCATGAGATAGCGCCCCAGCGTGTTTAAGTATTTCAATATCAACATAATCGTGTTGGTGTTTGTTTTATTCGCTGCAAAAGTAGCAATAAAACGTCACATGGCAAAAAACAGGCGCAATTGTTTTGCGCTAAACTCTATTTGTGCTAACTTTGTACGCGTATAACCATATAAACCGTACATATATGAAGCACTTTACACCAATTTCACTGTCAATTCTATCACTTTGTTTGGCGTCAGCCCACGCCGACGCCCAGACCGCTGCCACATATCTCCCGCATGTGCAGAAGATATATTCGTATATGGACGGCGAGTGGGTTGACGAGAGCACCTACACCTTCCAGTATGACAAGGCAGGACGCGTGTCGTGCCTCGACGTTGACGACGGCGACGCCATACAGCGCACCGAGAGCACCTACGACGCCAACGGCATGTTGCTCACCGAGCTTAACAGCATTTCGGAGGACGGCGGCGAGACCTTCACCCCCGACTCCAAGCGTGTGCAGACCTACGACACCGTGCTCCCGAAGCTCACCATTACCAAGGACCGCTACCAGTGGGACGACGACGCCAACGACTGGACCGAAACCGGCGATGCCTTCCGCCGCGAGATAAAGCGCGACGCCGACGGCAACGTGACGAGCCTGACGCTCTCGGTGCCGTACCTTGGCGAGTTTGACGCCACACAGCGCATCAACAACACCATCAACCCCGAGACCAAGCAGCCCGAGACGTTCAAGTTTGAGGAACTGCAGGAGGACGGCTCATGGAAGACCTCGCAATACCTGCGAAACCTTGTGTGGGAGAAGACCAACGGGCAGCTTGTCGACCAGTTTGACAACTGGCGCGAGTATGGCAACCTGATAAAGACGGCAACCATATCAGAGGTTGACGAGACGACGGGCGAGACCGTCGACTTCGGACAGGTCAGCGTCACCTACAACCCAACCCCGTTTGCCGACGGCAGCCTGATCGACTTCCGCGAGGAGATAAACTATACCGACCGGCTCAGCCGCTCAGTGACCAGCCTCTACTACCACGACGACTACGGCAGCCACACCAGCTATTACTACGACCTGGAGGACGTGAACGGTGACGGTGTGCTCACCGATGACGAGAAGACTTACGAGGAGGGTTCCATCGTGAGTGTCGACGAGCACGGAAATATAACCAAGGAGGAAGGCTTTATGCTTGGCGATGACGGCACGACCGAGCAGTCTTACGGCACCAAGTATGAGTATACTTACGACCCCGCACACGGCGATGCCGTCAAGGAACTCATAATTAACGAGTACGACTATGACACCAACGGATACGTGCCCACAATGAAGGTCGTGACCGAGAGCTTCACCGACACTACGACAGCCATCAACAGCGTGACGGGCGACAACCGTGCCGACAGTCCCGCAGCCGTATACAACATGCAGGGCATGAAGCTCAACCGCATGGGCAAGGGCATCAACATCCTGCGTCGTGACGGCAAGACCATAAAGGTCATGAAATAAGAAATGAAAATAATATATGGAGAATAATGAAACAAACGACAAGCCCCACTGCATGGTGCTCCGCACCGAGGGGCTTGTCAAGCGCTACGGCAAGCGCACGGTGGTCAACGACGTGTCCATCAACGTGCGTCAGGGCGAGATTGTCGGCCTGCTCGGACCTAACGGTGCGGGCAAGACCACATCGTTCTACATGACCACGGGTCTCATCGTGCCCAACGCTGGCCACATCTATCTCGACGACCACGACATCACCGACTATCCCGTCTACAAGCGCGCACGCGCCGGCATCGGCTACCTGCCGCAGGAGGCGAGCGTGTTCCGCAAGCTGAGCGTGGAGGACAACATCATGGCGGTGCTTGAGATGACCAAGCTCCCGCGCAAGGAGCAGCTTGAGAAACTTGAGAGCCTCATTGCCGACTTCAACCTCGGCAAGGTGCGCAAGAACAAGGGCGACCAGCTGTCGGGCGGCGAGCGCCGACGCACCGAGATTGCGCGCTGCCTCGCCATCGACCCTAAGTTCATCATGCTCGACGAGCCGTTCGCCGGTGTCGACCCTATCGCCGTGGAGGAGATTCAGCACGTGGTGTGGCGACTGAAGTACCGCAACATCGGCATCCTCATCACCGACCACAACGTGCAGGAGACACTCACCATCACCGACCGCGCCTACCTGCTCTTCGAGGGACGCATCCTCTTCCAGGGCAAGCCGGAGGAGCTTGCCGCCAACCGCATCGTGCGCGAGAAGTACCTCGGCTCGCAGTTCGAGCTGAAGAAGAAGGACTTCCAGCTCGTCGACGAGCAGAAGCGAAAGCGCGACCAGGAACGCGAACTGCAAGACTAATCCCGTAAATCAGAATTCAAATGAAATACTTACTCGTATCCGACATTCACGGTTGCCTGCCTGCCCTTGACCAAGTGCTCGACTTCTACGACCGCGAACACTACGACATGCTATGCATCCTCGGCGACATACTCAACTACGGCCCACGCAATAGCATACCCGAGGGCATCGACCCCAAGGGCATCGTCAACCGGCTCAATGCCCGCAAGGACAGCATCATAGCCATACGCGGCAACTGCGACGCCGAAGTCGACCAGATGCTCCTTGAGTTCCCAATCATGGCAGACTACGCCCTCATTGTGGATGGTGGCAGACGGCTGTTCCTCACCCACGGCCACGTCTACAACGAGCAGAACCGCCCCACGCTGAAGCACGACATCTTCGTCTACGGCCACACCCACCTCTGGAAGCTTGAGCCCACGGACGATGGCGGCATCGTGTGCAACCTCGGCTCCATCACCTTCCCCAAGGGCGGCAACGAACCGACGTTCGCCACCTGCGACGACGGCACGCTGAGCATTCGTCGCATGGA
>JBNMLZ010000053.1:0-13662 GCA_050875085.1 Prevotella sp.
AATAAATACACTCTTCTACAAACCTATAAAAGAAACCACTCCTATGCCAAATTCATTTCTTCCCCAGAGAGGCAATTTCCGCCAATTAATAGCTTATCAGAAAGCAGAATGTGTGTATGATGTGACCTACTATTTTGCCCACAAATATCTTGACCCTCATGACCGCACTATAGACCAAATGATACAGGCGGCCCGTTCTGGCAAACAAAACATAGCTGAAGGAAGTTCGGCAAGCACTACATCAAGAGAAACGGAATTGAAACTTGTGAATGTGGCAAGAGCAAGCCTCGACGAACTCCTGCTCGATTACGAGGACTATTTACGCTGCCGTGACATTCCCATTTGGACCTCAGACAATCCAAAAGCTATACAAACACGCGAGGTGTGCAAGAAACACAATGACAGTGCATACTATCGCGAAGCTATAAAAACACGCAATGATGAGGTTATAGCTAATCTTGCCATAACTTTAATCCACCAGACCCATGACTTATTACGCCGCCTTATAGACAGACTAAAACAAGATTTTGTAGAGAATGGAGGAATAAAAGAAGAGATGTATAAGGCAAGAATGGAATGGAGGAAGAAACACTAAAGAAATATATGTCTTATCGTAATATTAAGTCCTATAAGACCTATACGACTTAGAATAATATTAAGTCGTATAAGTCCTATAAGACATATAAGACTTAGAATAATATCAAGTCGTATAAGTCCTATAAGACATATAAGACTTAGAATAATATTAAGCCTACTTATTTCTCTTTATCACAAAATCCAGATAAGCCTGCAGCGCCGCCTTCACTTCCGGCTGCCCTACCTTTTCATCCAGGAACCGCTGCGCTTCCTTGTGGAAGTCCCACATGCGCTGCTCGGCATATTCTATTCCACCCTTTTCCTTGGTATAAGCCACAAGCCGCGCTATCTCGTCGGCAGTCACAGTGTGCGCCTTCACCTTCAGCGCAAGCTCCTTCATAGCTTCGTCGCCGCCGTTGTTCACGGCGTATATCACGGGCAGCGTGAGCTTTCCCTCCGCCATGTCGTTGCCGGTTGGCTTGCCTATCTCGGGCGAGTCGTAATAGTCGAATATGTCGTCGCGTATTTGGAATATTATTCCGAGGTTCTGGCCGAACAGCTTTGCCGCCTTCACATCCTCTTCCGACGCTCCCGACGACAGCGCGCCTATGCCGGCGCAAGCCTCGAAGAGAGCCGCCGTCTTCTGCTTTATCACGTCGTAGTAGACATCCTCTGAGATGTCCTTGCGACCGATGTTCGACAGTTGCAGAATCTCGCCGTCGGACAGCGTTCGGCCGAGTTCGGCAAGATAGGTCACTATCTGCTCCGAGTGGGTGCGCGCCACGCACAGCAATGCCGTGGAGAGTATGTAGTCGCCCACGAGCACTGCCACCTTGTTGTCGTATGTAGCGTTCACCGAAGCCTGACCGCGACGCTCCTCGCTCTCGTCCACCACGTCGTCGTGTACGAGCGAGGCGGTGTGGAGCAGTTCCAAGCCAACGGCAGCGTTCTGCGTGGCATGGGTTATCTGCCCGAAATTCTTTGCCATGAGCAGTATCAGCATCGGACGCATACGCTTGCCCGCACGCTTGCGGATGTGCTCAAGCGCCGAGCCGAGCAGTCCGTCCTCGTGTGAGAGCGACTTGTTGAAAAGACTTATAAAATCGGCGAGTTCCGCCTCTATGGGTTGCTTTATAATTGACAGATAATCCATTGTATTATAATATTTCGTACAAAGTTACTGATTTTGCCGTTATTAGTGACATTTTTTTTGTAATTTTACACCAAAACAATAATAATATACAATGGAAAAGCTATTTCTTCTCGACGCCTACGCGCTCATCTACCGCGCCTACTATGCGTTCATCAAGAACCCGCGCATAAACTCCAAGGGCATGAACACCTCTGCCATTATGGGATTTGTCAACACTCTCAATGAGATTCTCACCAAGGAGCACCCGACTCATATCGGCGTTGCCTTCGACCACGGCAAGACGTTCCGCGACGAGGCGTTCCCTGCCTACAAGGCGCAGCGCGAGGAGACGCCTGAGGACATCCGCGCCTCGGTGCCTGTCATCAAGGACATCATCTCGGCTATGCACATACCTATCCTGCAGGTCGACGGCTTCGAGGCCGACGACGTGATAGGCACGCTCGCCACCAAGGCTGGCAAGGCTGGCGTCACAACTTACATGCTCACGCCCGACAAGGACTACGGCCAGTTGGTGTCGGACAATGTCTTCATGTTCCGCCCCCGTCACGGTGGCGGCTACGAGACGATGGGCCCTGCGGAGGTTTGCGAGAAGTATGGTCTATCCTCCCCTGCCCAGGTGATTGACCTCCTGGCGCTGATGGGCGACTCCGCCGACAACTTCCCCGGCTGTCCGGGTGTGGGGCCGAAGACCGCCGCCAAGCTCATCGGCGAGTTCGGCAGTATCGACTCGATGCTCGACAACTCCTCAAAGATCAAGGGCAAGCTGCGCGAGAAGGTCGAGGGTGCCGTCGACGACATTCGCATGTCGAAGTTTCTCGCCACCATCCGCACTGATGTGCCTATCGACTTGAATCTCGATGAACTGAAGGTTGAGGAGCCCGACACTGCCCGACTCGCCGAAATCTTCACCGATTTGGAATTTAAGTCGCTCTTGGACAAATTTGTAAAGAAGCCTCAACAACCGCAAAAAACTGTTAATCAGCAACTCGATTTGTTTGCCGAAAATCCGACCAATGATGCAGCGAGCGCAGAATTTTCGAGTTTTGAGAGCTTAAAAACAACCCAACACGACTATCAACTCATTGAAACAGAAGAGGATGCGCGTAAATTATTTGACTTTTTTATTACAAAACAAATTCTCAGTTTAGACACGGAGACCACTTCTGTCAATCCAATTGACGCCGAATTGGTGGGTTTGAGCTTCTCCGTTGAGGAAGGAAAGGCTTTTTACGTGGCAATTCCTGCTGAACGTGAAAAAGCGGAAAGAATTGTTAATATTTTCAAACCGCTGTATGAAAGCACCGAGATACTGAAAATCGGACAGAACATCAAGTACGACATGGAGGTGCTCATGAATTATGGTGTGCGCCTCGCCGCCCCGATGTTCGACACGATGATTGCCCACTACGTGCTCCAGCCCGAGCAGAAGCACAACATGGACATCCTCGCCGAGACTCTGCTCCATTACCAGACCGTACACATCGACGAGCTTATCGGACCCAAGGGAAAGTCGCAGAAGAACATGCGCGACCTCTCCCCTGCCGACATCTGCGACTACGCTGCCGAGGACGCCGACATCACGCTGCGCCTCTACAACGTGCTGAAGCCACGCCTGAAGGAAACCAATGTCGAGGAATTGTTTTATAATATAGAAATGCCTCTCGTGCCTGTGCTCGCCGAAATGGAGATGAACGGCGTGCGACTCGACACCGACGCACTCGCCGAGACATCAAAAATATTGACCGGCCGCATGAAGCAGATAGAGAAGAACATCTACGAGCTTGCCGGACATGAGTTCAACATCGCGTCGCCAAAGCAGGTGGGCGAGGTGCTGTTCGGCGAGATGAAGATTGTGGATAAACCGAAGAAGACCAAGACTGGCCAGTATGTCACGTCAGAGGAAGTCTTGCAGCAGCTCCGCTCCAAGGCTCCAATCGTTGAGGACATCCTTGAGCACCGCGGCTTGAAGAAGCTCCTCGGCACCTACGTTGATGCCCTGCCCAAGCTGATAAACCCGCGCACGGGCCACATCCACACGTCGTTCAACCAGGCCGTCACAGCTACGGGCCGCCTCTCCTCGTCCGACCCTAACCTCCAGAACATCCCCGTTCGTGGCGAGGACGGCAAGGAGATACGCAAGTGTTTCATCCCCGAGCCGGGCTGTCTGTTCTTCTCAGCCGACTACTCGCAGATTGAGCTTCGCGTCATGGCGCATCTCTCTGGCGACAAGAACATGATCGAGGCGTTCCGCGAGGGTTACGACATTCACGCCGCCACCGCCGCGCGCATCTACAAGGAGCCTATCGACGCCGTCACGCGCGACCAGCGCACCAAGGCGAAGCGCGCCAACTTCGGCATCATCTACGGCATCACCGTCTTCGGACTTGCCGAGCGATTGGAGATTTCGCGCGACGAGGCGAAGCAGCTCATCGACGGCTATTTCGAGACGTTCCCGCAGGTACACGAGTATATGGAGAAAGCCAAGCAACTCGCCCGTGAGCACGGCTACGCCGAGACCTTCTTCCACCGCCGCCGCTACCTGCCCGACATCACGTCGCACAACGCCACCGTGCGCAACTTTGCCGAACGCAACGCCATCAATGCCCCTATACAAGGCTCCGCCGCCGACATCATCAAGATTGCGATGGTGCGCATCCACGAGCGTTTCCGCCGCGAGAACATAAAATCGAAAATGATTCTCCAGGTTCACGACGAACTCAACTTCTCAGTCCAGCCTGAGGAGAAGGAAAAGGTGGAAAAGATTGTGCTTGAGGAAATGCAGAACGCCTATCCCCTGCGCGTGCCACTCGTGGCAGACTCGGGCTGGGGCGAGAACTGGCTGGAGGCACACTAACCCATCCGTGGCGGAGGTCTCCGGCCTCCGCTGCACCCAATGATTCCTTGCATTGTAGGTGCTGCGGAGGCCAGAGACCTCCGCCACGGATAATAATCTCCGCCATGTACAAGGCACTTATATCAATTTTTCTGCAAAATAAAGTGTATACTGATTCTGTTGTAAAAATCTCGGATTACGATATATGTACTTCAGAATATTCATATAATGCTCCTCGTCCCTTACTATTCGGTCAAAGCTCTCACGTTGCCACACATTGCCGCTGCGTCCCAGCAACTTATTTATTTTCAACGCCGAATAGTGTTTTACCGATTTCATTATATCCTGCAACACCCAACCGCCTAAAGGCATCACGACAAGATGCACATGGTTGGGCATTATCACAAACGCGAGAACCTTATATCTGTCATCATCAAAATGCAGCAACGCCTCAGCCACAATGTCACGACATTGCGGATTTGTCAACAGACACTCACCATTTCCTTGGTCGAGATATTTCTCTATACGGTTGTACTTTTCCCATTTCCACACCTCGAGTTCTTTTTTGTCAAGACAGTCCTTGTTGGAAGACACTTTCAACTCGTATTCAAGGAGAATTTCATCAATAACCTTTTGTGGAATGGAGTCGCCGAGCCGAAAGGTGACAAACGTTATCTTGTCGGTCTGATGCCAATGCGGGAGACTCCCTTTTGTGGTCAGCACCATACCTCGCCTGTCATAGAAATTCTCGCTCATACCTGATTATATTATACCCGTGGCGGAGGTCTCCGGCCTCCGCTGCACCCATAAAATTAGTAAATTGCTTGCTGCGGAGGCCGGAGACCTCCGCTACGGATTATCCAATTCGCAGCATAGTCAAGATAACCTGCTTTGTCAATGCCTTGTCATTCATTTCTGGGTACATCTTTCTCATTATATCCTTGCGCACAAGATATACCTTTCTGTAATGCCACCCTATGCCATACCATATCGCCGCCCAAGCCACGAAGAACGCAAGTGATATAAACCCACCTGTTTCCTCATCCACAAAATAAGTCACGGGATAGCCTTTTGCCATAAGGTATGAGCCAAACAGCACCACAAGAAAAACAAGCCAAGCACCCATTGTGAGAATGCCGTACAACATGCAACTTCTGTCTTTCATAATGCTCGATTTTTAATAGTTTGACAATGTTTGCTTACACACCGCTAATTTACAAATTAAAATCAAGCAAGGCAACAAAAATGTACTAAAAAATTAATTTACCAACCGTGGCGGAGGTCTCCGGCCTCCGCTGCACCCAACAAAATTAGTAATAGCTGTTTGCTGCGGAGGCCGGAGACCTCCGCCACAGTAAAGGCAATCCTATTATTCTATCGCGCATTGAGTAATTTTACTCAGTCCATTGAGTAATTTTACTCAGTCCATTGAGTAATTTTGCTCAATCCATTGAGTATTTTTGCTCAGTCCATTGAGTATTTTACTCACTACCCCACTCTCAGCTCCATGTCTATATGCATCAGCCCCTCCATCATGAACGGCTCCGATGTGGCGCGGAACCCGAACCGCTCATAGAAGTGCAGCTTCGTGAGCTGTGCCTCTATTTGTATCAGGCGCACGTCGGGGAAGAAGCGGTGCGCAACATCAAGAGCTTTCTGGAAGATAAGCGCGCCGTAGCCCTTGCCGCGCACGGTGCTTATCACGCGGCCTATGCTCAGGTGCGGCAGTTTCGTGCCGCCCGGACACACGCGGCTCAGGGCCACAATCCGGCCATCGGTGTCGGTGAGCCACAAGTGGATGGCGGTCTGATCGTTGTAGTCGATGTCCTGGTAGACGCAGTTCTGCTCGACGATGAACACGGCTGCGCGCACGTGCAGAAGGTCGTAAAGCTCCGAGGTGGTAAGCTGGGAGAAAGTCTTGACGTGGAGGAGAAGTCCACCCCAAAGCCCCTCCCCCTCGCCGCAAAGCGGCTCACCCCACCCCTTAGGGAGGGGTGTAATATGTGTTGCTGGCATCGTTTTACTTATTCTTTGTTTTACTTGCTTTATTTTTTTCATCATGGATGCTGCGGAGGCCGGAGACCTCCGCCACGGATAATACTCCGCTACGGATAGCGCCCTCAAAGCATATCACTCCCCTCCCTAAGGGGAGGGGTGAGCCGCTTTAGCGGCGAGGGGGAGGGGTCTCCTACAACCACCTCATCAGTATGTCCCACACCGCCACGATGTGGCACACCGACCCGGCGAGCACGAAGAAGTGGAACACGGTGTGCATGAAACGGCGCTTGCGCAGACAATAGAACGCGGCACCAGTGATGTAGCACACGCCCTCGGCTATTATCCAGATGATTGCCGAGGGGTTGACGCAGTGCATCAGCGGCTTGAACGCCACGAGCACGCTCAGTCCCATTATCACGTAGCACGCCGTCTCCACGTAGCTGTGGCCCTTAATACCGATGAAACTCTTTATCGTGCCGCCTATCGCCGCGAGCCATATGAATATGAACAGCGCCCATCCCCAGTAGCCGTAGTCGCGCAGGGCGATGAGCGTGATGGGCGAGTAACTTCCGGCAATGTGCCAGTAGATGGCGGCGTGGTCCCACTTGCGCAGCCGCTCCTTCCAGGGCGACCAGGCGGAGAGGGCATGGTAGACGGTGGAGGCGACATAGCTCGACAACATTCCGAAGAGATACAGAATGACACCAGCCGTAGCCCAGCCGTTGCGCGCCCAGCCACACCACACGAGAAACACCGTGCCGACAAGCACGCCGAGGATGATGCCCGCGCCGTGCGACCACGAGTTCCACACCTCTTCCTTATGGTTGAAATATATCTTCATACACAATAAAACTTTACTTCACAAAGGTAGTCATTATTTTCAATTCTCCATTGTCATTTCTCATTAAAAATAACTACCTTTGCACTCGCAACGGTTCGCCTCGCCACAAACAACGAGGTGATTAAAAGGGAATGGGGTGAGACTCCCCGACTGTCCCGCAGCTGTGAGCCGCCCTTATCTACGGGCGCGAACAACACATAGCCACTGACAAGGATTTCAGAACATTAATGCCCGTCAACAACCAATGACGGTTACATGTTCCTTTATCCGTCGGGAAGGCGTTCGCGTCTGGGCGGCGAGTCAGAAGACCTGCCGAAAGACTCCTGCCCCGCAAACGGGGTAGAAAAGAGATTGCCGATAGACTGTCATCGCCGTGCGCCCCGAGGATTGGGCGCGTATGACAACAGAAAACAAGCCTTACAATTTCGCAAACATTGCCGGTCTGTTCTGCAAAACGGGCTCGGCAGTCGTCTCATGTGATTCCGTCTGACGGCTTACAACGACCGAAGTAAGCATGTTGAACGGTCGAAGTAAACACGTTGAACGACCGTAGTAAGCACGTTGAACGGTCGAAGCAGGATAACCAAACGTATACTTTCACACGACAAAACGACTACATTCACACAACAATAAACACTCAAATATAAAACAAAAAACGTATGAAAAAAATCTTTACTTCATTTATGTTGCTTCTGCTCATGGGCGTTTCGGCATGGGCACAGACGGCAACTGTCAAGGTGCAGGGCGCGCCGCGCAAAGTGGCAAAGGCTGTCGCCGAGAAGGTGATGCACCGCGCCATTCTCACCGCCACCACCGACATCGACTTCGACAAGATTCAGCGCTGGGCCGGAACAGGCGACTGCCGCGCCGCTCTCGCCATCAAGTGGGACACGGGCATGAACGACAACAAGACTCTCGTGTGGGGCTACCGCTGGAACAACGGCGAGCAGAAGACCGGCGAGGACATGCTCGACGCCATTGCCAAGGCCGACCCGCAGTTCTACATGATCAAGGAGCCTGGCACGGCTTACGGCTCTGCCATCGGCGGATTCGGCTACGACACCGACAACTCCGGCAACATCATCGTGGTTGACCCCGACGGAAACATGAAGGAGCCGGTGGACGGCGTCATCGAGACCGACGACGACGACTTCGACGACTATCAGGCCTACGACGAGAACGACGCCTGGAACGCTGGATGGTACAGCGGATACTGGAGCTACTGGGTGGCGGACGCCACAACCGGAACGCTCGGATACTCAAGCGTGGGCGCCTCAGGCCGCATACTCACCGACGGATGCGTGGACGCATGGGTGTGGAGCTCGCTCACCGGAAGCGGCACCAACGACTACGACGGCAACTTCAACTATGGCGGAGCTGCTGAGGTGGACAACACCAAGGGCGTGTTCATCGTCAACGAGGACTGGTTCGGACACCGCAACTCATCAGTCAACCACCTCGCCGACGACGGCACATGGGCTTACGACTACATCACCGACCTCGGCGCAACTGCTTGCTATGGCGCGTTCTACGGCAACCGCTTCTACGTGATGGCAAAGCAGCCAAAGGACGGAGCCGCATCGGTTGAGGGCGGACGCATCACCATCTGCGACGCAAAGACAATGAAGAAAATCAAGCAGATTCCGGTAATCGACGAGCAGAACGGAGGCGACGGACGCTCTTTCTGCGGCATTGACGAGCACAAGGGCTACGTGAGCACAAGCAAGGGCATATACATCCTCGACCTCGACAAACTTGAAATAACCGGAGCCATAAAGGACACCGAGGGCAACGACTACAACGGCGGCAACAGCAACGCCAAGCAGTGCGGCAACATGGTGCGCCTCAACGACTATGTGTACGCCACAGCGCAGGGCAAGGGCATTCTCGTGATCGACGCCAACACCGACAAGATTGTCGACATCATCGACTGCACCGACTGCGGATCCATCGTAATGGCAAAGGACGGCTCGCTCTGGGTGAGCACTAAAACCGGCATCTCGAAGATCAACACCGAGGACAACACTCTTGAGACTGTCGCCCTGGCCAACGGCACTGCCGCACCGTCGCAGTCATGGTATGCATGGACTCCCGACGGACTCTGCGCAAGCCTCCAGCAGAACGTGCTCTACTGGACTTCAGCCGCCGGATGGTTCGGAGTCGACCACGTGTGGAAGTACGACATCACCACAGGCGAGTCGTCGCTCGTGTTCGACACCACAAGTGACCCCGACAAGTGGAACATCTACGGATGCAGCTTCCGCGTAGACCCGAAGACCGACAACCTCTACGCAAGCCTCTTCAAGAGCTTCGGCGAGGCCAACTACATCGTGCGCAAGTATGACAACGAGGGCAACGTGCTCGCCACATACCCGATGGACGACAACTGCAACCCCGATCCCGACTACAAGGGCACTGTCAAGAACTACTGGTTCCCGGGCATGTTCGTGTTCCCCGACACCGAGGCTCCTGTAGTCAGCAGCATCGACGACGTGAACATCACCGTGGGCGATGAGATGAACCGCGACTTGTCGTATGCCGTTTCCGACGCCGACAACTTCAATGCAGCCATCGTCAAGAGCATCGAAAGCGTGGACGACGAGTCTGTTGCCACCGCTGAAATGGTGAACAATGTGCTTGTAGTGAAGGGCATCAAAGCCGGCAGCACCTACATCATGATGAAGTTCTGCTCCAACGGCATCAGCACCACAGCGCGTGTCAACGTGAACGTGGCTCCTGCAACCGGCATCAACGGCACCGTGGGCAACGCCGGCGCACACGAGGTGGCTCGCTACACCATCGACGGCAAGCTCATCCAGCAGCCGCAGCAGGGCGTGAACATCGTGAAGTTCTCTGACGGATCGATGAAGAAGGTTGTGGTGAAGTAAACGAAGCAAATGTTATTATCATCCAATCCATATTTTTTTAGGTTAGATCAATTTCAAGGCGGTATGTACGCGCGAGCGCACTGCCGCCTTTTTCTGATTTATTTTGACTAACTTTGCATACAAATAGTTTCTTATGAAAAAAAAACAACCAGCCCATACCCCAATACGCTATAAGGCTTGTGGAATACTCCTTATCCTTCTATGCACATCACTCCCCTCCATATGGGGGAGGGGCAAGAGCCGCGTCAGCGGCGAGGGGGTAGGGCTTCCTCTCGACTCCATACACACCCTGCAGGATGTCGCCGTCGTAGGCGTGCGCCCGCACTACCTCACGCCCTCGCAGACGCTCCAGGGGCAGATGCTCCAGAACCTCTCCACAACGTCGGTGGCCGACGCGCTGAAGTACTTCTCGGGCGTGCAGATAAAGGACTACGGCGGACTGGGCGGACTGAAGACCGTCAACGTGCGCTCGCTCGGCTCGCAGCACGTGGGCGTGTATCTCGACGGCATACGCATCACCAACGCGCAGAACGGACAGATTGACCTCGGGCGCTACTCCTTGAGCAACATGGAGTCGGTGTCGCTCTACAACGCCAACCGCAACGAGCGGCTGCAGTCGGCCTCGGAATACGCCTCCGCCGCCACCGTGTACATGCAGACCAAGCGGCCTACGGAGACAACAGCCACATTGGAGTATGGCAACGGCTCGTTCGGCCTCAACAAGGTGAAAGGCTACTTCTCGCTGAAGAACCTCATGTTCGTCGACGCCGAATACCAGCACACGCGCGGCAACTACCCCTTCCGCTTCCGATCCGAGCAGGAGGACACCGTCGGCACGCGCCACAACTCCGACATAACCTTCTACCGCCTTGAGGCTGCCGGATTCTACCGCGGGTTCACCACCCACATATACTACTACAACTCCGAGCGCGGACTCCCCGGACCAGTCATCCGGCGGCTCTCCGACCAGTGGGACTCCACCGACCGACAGTGGGACCAGAACTTCTTCCTGCAGTCGTCCTACAAGCACTCGTGGGAGCACTTCGGCCTGCGCGCCAACCTCAAGTATGCCTACGACTACCTGCACTACCTGCAGGACCCGCAGACCAACGCCTCAACCATGTACTGCAACAACCACTATGCCCAGCAGGACCTCTACGGCTCCATATCAGCCGCATGGAACACGCGGTATCTGTCATTGACGGCGAGCACCGACCTGCGCTGGAGCGACCTCTCGGCCGATGTCTACGGCTTTTCCTACGTCTACCGCCTCGACTCAAAGTCGCTGCTCTCAGCCATCGCCTCCTACCGTGGCTTCGAGGCCAACATCGCCCTGCTCTACACCAACATCAGCGACCACACGCGCTCGGCGGCGTCGCCCCTCAGCCGCCTCACGCCGATGTATCTCGCCTCGTGGCACCGCGGACCGTGGACCGTGCGCGCCTTCCACAAGCGCATCTTCCGCGCCCCAACGCTCAATGACCTCTACTACACGCTCGTGGGCAATGCCCAGCTGCGCCCTGAGTACACCTCACAGTGGGACATGGGAGCCGACTACCGCGACCGTCACCTCCACCTGGCGCTCGACCTCTACTACAACCGCATTGAGGACAAGATTGTGGCTATACCGATGAAGTGCCAGTTCCGCTGGTCGATGGTCAACTTCGGCTTGGTGAAGTCGCTCGGACTGTCGACAACCGTGGGCTACGACAACCAGTGGGGCAAGTTCTCACTGTCTGCCAACGCCAACTACACCTGCCAGCGCGACCGCGACTACTCGTCGCCAGGCGACCCGGAGTACAAGAACACCATACCCTACTCGCCACTCCACTCCGCATCGTTCATCCTCGACCTAGGCTACGCCGGCTACTCGCTCTGCTCGTCGTGGCTCTACACGGGCGACCGCTTCGCGCTGATTTCCAACAACCGTGCCGACATGCTCGGCGACTGGTACACCATCGACCTGAAGCTCAACAAGGCGTTCCGCATAGGCGGCAACTCGCTGCAGGTGACCGTAGAGTGCAACAACCTGACCGACTCGCGCCACGAGGTGGTGAAGCGCTACCCCATGCCCGGCCGCAACTGGAAGTTCTCGCTGCAATGGCGCATCTGAAACCGTTTCATCGTCTATGGACGATAAAAATGCAGCGTTTTTGTCGTCTATAGACGATGAAATGAAGATTCCTGCAATATTTCAAAGTATACTTTCAAATAATTTCGTATTTTTGCAAAGTATACTTTCAAATAATGTGAGATTATGGACAAGCAAATCATAAAGAGGATAATAATAGAAAAGCAAAGAGCTATTCCTACATATAGTCTGGTTCGCCGAAACATTACGTTCGGCGACAAAACCAACTATGTGCTCGTGGGACTCAGACGAGCCGGAAAGTCGTATCTTCTCTACCAGGACATACAGACAAGAATAAGCAATGGGACAAACACTGCAGAAGACATTCTGTATGTAAACTTCGAGGATGAACGACTGATGTTCCTCAAGGCCGAAGAGCTTGGCATAATCCTCGACTCATATACCGAACTTTACCCCGGACGCCAACCGCTCATATATCTCGACGAAATACAGAACATCGACGGATGGGAGAAGTTCGCCCGACGTCTTGCCGACTCCAAATACAGAGTGATGATTACAGGCAGCAACGCCAAGATGCTGAGCCGTGAGATTGCATCCACATTGGGAGGCAGATACATTCCGAGAGAGATATTCCCGTTCTCGTTTGCCGAGTATCTGAGATACCACAATGTGGCGTTGCAACGGAATTGGGAATACGACCCCAACATGAAAGCCGTTGTCGCCAAGTCGTTCGATGCCTACTTCCATGAAGGAGGCATAGCAGAATCGTTTGAGCAACCCGACAAGCGAGAATACCTCAACTCGCTGTACCAGAAAATACTCATAGGCGATATCGTGGAGCGCAACAACATCAGAAATCCACGTGTATTCCGCTTCCTTGCCAAGAAACTTGCCGACAGCGTGATGCAACCGTCATCGCTGTCGCGCCTGCAACACATGGTGAAGTCGACGGGCGACAGCATCAGCCTGCAGGTGCTCAAAGACTACCTTGAGTATATGCAGGAGGCTTATCTATTCTTCTCCATACCCAACATGAGCTCGCCTCTTACCGAACAGGCGACAATACAGAAAAGATACGTGGCAGACAACGGTATTCTCAACCTGTTTCTATTCCAGGGCGAAACCAAGTTGCTTGAGAACATGGTCGCAATAGAGCTGAACCGCCGCTACAGAAACACACCCGAAGAAACACGTCTGTTCTATTACAACCGCAATATCGAGATTGACTTTTGCGTGCCCACGGAGAAGATTGCCATACAAGTGGCTTACACCCTGAGCGAC
>JBNMLZ010000054.1:0-13433 GCA_050875085.1 Prevotella sp.
AGATAATAATATAATCAAAGAGAGATAATAATATAATCAAAGAGAGATAATAATATAATCAAAGAGAGATAATAATATAATCAAAGAGAGATAATAATATAATCAAAGAGAGATAATAAACATATTATTAACAACTTAAAAAAATGCCTCATTCAGCCCCCATATCTCTGCCCCATTTTAAGCGGCAGCAGTATTTACTCCCCTCCCTCTTGGGGAGGGGCAGAGCCGCCTACGGCGGCTGGGGGTAGGGCTTCTATTGTTTATGGCACAGAAAATACAAATGGCCACTCCTCTCGTAGAGATGGATGGCGACGAGATGACCCGTATATTGTGGAAGATGATTAAGGACGAGCTTATCCTTCCGTTTGTCGACTTGAAGACAGAGTATTATGACCTCGGACTCGTGAAGCGCGACGAGACTTCCGACCAGATAACCAAGGACGCTGCCGAGGCAACGAAGCGCCTTGGCGTTGCCGTGAAGTGTGCCACCATCACGCCTAACCTGCAGCGCATGGACGAGTACAAGCTCCATCAGATGTGGAAGAGTCCTAACGGCACAATCCGTTCAATTCTCGACGGCACCGTGTTCCGCACGCCTATCACCATTCCGAGCATCCACCCGGCTGTGAAGAACTGGGAGAAGCCAATCACCATTGCCCGCCACGCCTATGGCGACGTGTACAAGAGCGTGGAGATTCGCGCCGGTGAGCCTGGCGTTGCCAAGCTCGTGTTCGACGGCGAGAGCGGCAAGCACGAGGAGGTTGTCATTCATGAGTTCAAGGGCCCGGGCGTCATCCAGGGTATGCACAACACCGACAAGTCAATCCGCTCCTTTGCCCACTCATGCTTCAAGTTCGCACTCGACACCAACCAGAGCCTTTGGTTCTCAACGAAGGACACCATCTCGAAGAAGTACGACGCTCAGTTCAAGATCATCTTCTATGAGGTATTCGAGGAGTACAAGGCAGAGTTTGAGAAGCGTGGACTGGAGTTCTTCTATACCCTCATCGATGATGCCGTGGCACGTGTAATCCGCTCGAAGGGCGGTTTCATCTGGGCTTGCAAGAACTACGACGGCGACGTGATGTCCGACATGGTAAGCACCGCCTTCGGATCGCTCGCCATGATGACCTCTGTATTGGTAAGCCCCGACGGAAAGTATGAGTACGAGGCAGCCCACGGCACCGTGACCCGCCACTACTATAAGTACCTCAAGGGTGAGGAGACATCCACCAACCCTATGGCAACCATCTTCGCCTGGAGCGGTGCCCTGCGCAAGCGTGGCGAGATGGACTCGCTGCCCGAACTCGTCAACTATGCCAACCAGCTTGAGGCAGCCTGCTTCGACACCCTCAACGAGGGCATCGTCACCAAGGACCTTGCCGGACTCATGGAGGGCGTGACCCCGAAGCCCCAGACCTCGGCAGGCTTCATTGCTGCCATCCGTGAGCGTCTGGAGAAGCGACTCGCATAAGAGTCTGTCATTGTTGACACATAAGTTGTTCAAAAACAATTAGGGGGTCGGGCGTCTCGCCCGACCCCCTACAGTTTTGTATGAATTGATTTTTATTGGCTTCATATTCTGAAAATCAGCATGAATTATATCGGGGCAGCGATGTTTTAAGGGGAAATCATATCTGATATTTCCTCTTTTTTGTGTAAGTTTGCAATATGAACGAAACCAATCTACAATATCTTGTCTACGGCATGTGCATCATGTTCCACCTCATGATGGGGGGGATATTCTGTTTCCAGAAGCAGGGCATCGCCAAGAAACTCATCGGAATACTCATGTTTCTTGTCGCCGCGCAGTATGTCAAGGACTTGTTCCTTCTCAATCATTTTTATGCCGCTGGCTCCATAGCCGAGTTTCTTGCGTCGAGCATCGACATCGTGACGGTGCCCATGTATGCCATGGTACTTGTTGAGTTTTGCCGTCCGGGATGGGTCACGTTCTCGCGTGCCCTTTTCAGCGAGGCACCGTTTGTCATGTTGTCGCTGCTCTATCTGTTCACCCATTTCCTGCCGTTCTTCTATGCCATGGTCATGTTGGCGGCAGTCTACGGCGTGTGGTGCGCTGTGTGGGCTATACGTGAGTTGCCTCGCTACCACCAATGGCTGAAGGAGGAATACTCCTACGACGAGGACATCAACCTGCACTGGCTGCGTGGTGTGGTAGGCATGTTCTTCGTGATTTTGTCCATCTGGGTGTTGAGCAACATCTATTCAACCGTCATTACCGACATTCTTTATATGCTTAGCTCTCTCATCGGCTGGTCGGTGGTGTGCTACTTCATCAACAAGCAGGAAATGGTGCTGCATAGCCTTATCCTTGATTGCGATGTCCCCTCCGAAGAGCAATCTGAGGGGGCACTCGCAACAACCGGTGGTGACACCGGCAGCGACACGATGGCAGCGCTCATGAAGCGTCTCCAGGTGTCGTTCGACGAGCAGAAGGTTTACCTCGACCCGAAGCTCCGTCTGTCGGAACTTGCCGCGAGCCTCGGAACCAACAGAACCTATCTGAGTCAGTACTTTAACCAGAGTTGCGAGCAGTCGTTCTACGAGTATGTCAACGCCTATCGTGTGCGCCACGCCATGCGCCTGCTCCTCACCACCGACTACACCCTCGACATCATCGCCTCCATGTCGGGCTTCAACTCTCTTTCCACGTTCCGGCGCGCTTTCACGCAGCAAAACGGGTGCAGTCCGTTACAATTCAAGGCTGATGGTGGTGTACAGAGGAAAGAGACACCTGACGGGTAATGTAAAAAGAGCGTGCAATTTTGAAAGTGTTACTTTTTTATGTTATGAAAGCCAGTTTTTTACCTTATGACACATCGGCAGGAAATAAAATTTGTAACTTTGTGATGTCTTAAAAAAAAGATGGCAACACAAAGACTTTAAATATTAAATATACGTAGACTTCTCTTTGTTACGTTTTTATTGTTGGCACAGCGTTGCCGGCAAGTATCCAAGAGAGAATGTTTAGGTAAAAGCAGTTTGTAATTGTTTGATAATCAAGAAAAGAGACAGGACCGCTTGGCAGTGATGCCGGGCGGTCCTTTTTTCTTGTCGCTATTTGCTTTTCTTGTCGCTATTTTGCCAAGCTCATCTGTTTGCGGAATCTCCACCACATCATCACTCCCGCGCTTGTCAGTCCGAAGGGGAATGCCATCCACACGCCCACGAGACCGAAGTTGAGCACGAAGCCGCACAGATAGCCCACGGGCAGTGATATCACGAAGAAGGCGATGAACGCTATCAGCATGAGCGGCTTCACGTCGGCTATGCCGCGCAGCGCGTTGGCGTAGTTGATTTGCAGTCCGTCGCCGAACTGATAGATGAAGAACGGCACCATGAGCGTGAGCACCGTGGCAGACACCTCCGTCGAGTCGGTAAACCACGAGCCGATATGGTTGCGCAGCAGGAATATTATTCCGGCGAGCACCACTTCGAGCGCCACCATCACGTGCAGTCCTGCCGTCACGGTGTGGAGCGTGTTGCGGTGGTCGTGCTGTCCGTTGAAGTAGCTTGTGCGCACGGCCACAGCCGCGCCGAGTCCGTAGTACACCATGAAGGTGAACTGCGAGATGGTTATCATCACCTGGTGCGACGCCAGTGCTATCGTGCCCAGCCATCCCACCATGATTATCGACAGCGAGAACGATGCCGTCTCCATGCCCATCTCCAGTGCTATCGGCGTGCCGAGCGACGCGAGGCGCTTCGTGAGCTGCCGCGACCATCCCCTGTGGAAGAAGCCTTCGCGGTAGCGCTGGAACTTCTTCCGCGAGACGAACACCACGGCGAATATCACCACCATTATTATGCGCGAGAGTAGGGTGGATAGTCCCGCTCCGAAGACGCCCAACTCCGGCATCCCTGCCTTACCATATATAAATATGTAGTTGCCGATGATGTTGAGCAGGTTGCCCGACAGCAGAATCCACATCGACGTGCGTGTTTCGGTTATGCTGTCGGTGAACTGCTTGAAGGCGTTGAAGAGCATCACGAACGGTATCGACGCGAGCAGCACCAGGAAGTAGGGGCGCATCAGTGGCAGCAGCTCATCAGGCTGCCCGATGTTGCCGAGGTTGAAGTAGAGCACGGTGAGCACCGCCATCATCGTCACCGCCGCCAGCGTGTTGGCAAGCAGCGAGCAGCGCAGTGCCTGCCCCGCCTCGGGCAGTTCCTTGCGTCCGAACAGACCGCCCACGACAGGCGTCAGCCCGTAGGAGAACCCCGTGCCCGTGATTATGGCAAGGTTCATGATGTTGTTGACGAACGATGCGGCGCCAAGCTCCGTAGTGCTGTGGTGTCCCACCATCATGGTGTCGGCAAATCCGAGCACAATCATGCCCATCTGTCCTATCATTATAGGCACACCGATGGAAAGTAGTGACTTGTAGTGTTCCGGGTAGAATCGCATTTAGTAGATGTTGTTTTTTTTTGATGTGTTAAGCCTCGCTTACCAGAATTTGTTCTGCTCGGCGTTGTATTCAAATCCGACAGCCTTCAGGCGGTCGATAATTTCCTGTTTGTCAACGTGGAGGTCGTCGCAGAGAGCGTCGAGTGATGGGTAAATGTCGCGCAAGCGCATGTTGATGACGCTGAAGAGCATCATCGGATCTTTGGGTAAATCAAGCATAATTGTAAAAATTTTTATTATCCGGGGTGCAAAGTTACAAAGAATTGTTGTATCTTAGCGCTTTGAAAACAAGTAATATTCTTATTCTTACCTCTATGACCACGGACAACCATACTATAGCGACGCGTCTTGCCGCCCTGCGCGACGAGATGCGCCGTGAGCATCTCTCGGCGTTCATCTTCCCGAGCTCCGACCCCCACAACAGCGAGTACGTGCCCTCGCGCTGGGAAGGCCGCAAGTGGATATCCGGTTTCGACGGCTCCGCCGGAACCGCCGTCGTGACGCTCCATTCCGCCGCCCTATGGACCGACTCGCGCTATTTCCTTGCCGCCGAGCAGCAACTTGCCGGCACCGAGTTCCAGCTCATGCGCGAGCGTGTCGACTCCACGCCCTCCATACCCGATTGGATAGCGCGCGAGCTGCGCGACGGCGACCCTACCGAGATAGGTGTCGACGGCATGTGCATGACCCTTGCCGACGTCAACTGTCTCAAGGCCGACTTGAGGCGCGTCAGCGGCATCACCGTGCGCACCAACCTCGACATTCTCGACCGCATCTGGACCGACCGCCCGTCAGTGCCGCTCAACCCCGTTGAGGTTCACCCCATGGAATACGCCGGCGAGTCGGTTGCCGACAAGCTCTCGCGCATACGCCACGAGCTACTGCGGCTCGGCGCTGGCGGAATGCTCATGACCCAGCTCGACGACATCGCCTGGACGCTCAACCTCCGCGGCACCGACGTGCATTGCACACCAGTGTTCGTGGCGTGGCTCATCATTGCCGAGGAAACGGCAGTGCTTTTCATAAAGGACGAGAAGCTGTCGCCCGAGGTTGCCAGCTACCTGCGCTCCAACGGCATCGCCATCGACGACTACGACAACATCATCGATGCCCTCAACTCCTACGACGGCTACTCGCTGCTCATCGACCCTTCCACCACCAACTACACACTCGCCCAGCACCGCGGCAACTGCACCGTCGTCAACGCCCCGTCGCCAGTGCCTGCCATGAAGGCGGTGAAGAACAAGGTGGAGCGCGACGGCTTCCGCCATGCCATGCTGCGCGACGGTGTGGCGATGGTGAAGTTCCTCAAGTGGCTTGAGGAGGCTGTGCCCAAGGGTGGCGAGACGGAGCTGTCGGTCAGCGAGCGCCTGCGCCAGTTCCGTTCGGAGCAGCCCCTCTTCCGCGACATCTCCTTCGACACCATAGCCGGATATGAGCAGCACGGCGCCATCGTCCACTACGAGCCTACGCCCGAGAGCGACGTCCCGTTGAGGCCCGAGGGCTTCCTCCTGCTCGACAGCGGCGCGCAGTACAGCGACGCCACCACCGACATCACGCGCACCATACAGCTCGGACCCGTCACCGACCTTCACCGCCGCGTCTACACGCTCGTCCTCAAGGGCCATCTCTCGCTCCAGAACCTCTGTTTCCCGCGTGGCGCATCGGGCACGCAGCTCGATGCCGTGGCGCGCACGGCGATGTGGCGCGAGGGCATGAACTTCATGCACGGCACGGGCCACGGCGTGGGTTCCTACCTCAGCGTTCACGAGGGTCCTCACCAGATACGCCAGGAGTATCGCCCTGCGCCGATGCTTGAGGGCATGACCGTCACCGACGAGCCGGGCCTGTATCTTGCCGGAAAGTTCGGCGTGCGCATAGAGAACACCCTGCTCACCGTGCCCTACGTGACGACCGAGTTCGGGCGCTTCCTGCGCTTCGAGCCTCTCACGCTCTGCCCGATCGACACCAAGCCAATCGTCGTCAGTATGCTCACCGGTGAGGAGCGCGCTGTGCTCAACACATATCACCAGATGGTCTACGAGCGCCTTGCGCCCATGCTCGACGACGAGCACCGCGCGTGGCTTGCCGACAAGACCAAGGCTATTTGATAAGAAAAAATATATATTGTGTATTCCGCATCTCCAGAGTTGAAAGGCAACTCTCTGGAGTATGCGGTTCTAATAAAAACAAAAGTTGTCGCATAAAAACTTTTATAATCAATGAGAAAAAGCAATTTAGCTTTAGGCTTACTGCTGTCTGCAACCCTTGGTTGCGTCTCGCAAAATGTGTGTGCCGCCAACGCGGTTAATCAGAGTGTAAAGGAAAGCGCCCGACCGGAATCGCGTCTGAAGTCGGTGATGAATGACATCAAGGCAAGCGTGCCAGCCACAGCCGTAAGCAACTATTCCTCTGAGGAAGTGTTCAATCTTTGGCGCCAGCTGCAGCCTGAGCTCACCGACAAGCTCATCGGCAAGTATGGCGCAAGCAAGGTGATGGGATTTGTCGACATGGCTATGGACTACATCAACGATTCTGCCGTTTCCTGCGAACTGCCCGACTTCTCCGACATCATCAACGACGAGAACTTCCAGCAGTATGTTGAGGAACTGGAGACATTCCTCAGCCAGGTGGTGCCTCTCTACACCTATCAGTTCGGCAACACCAAGACACCTTGCTCGGCCGACCCCGGACTCTACACCATCAAGGATGTCTACGACACGCCCAAGGACGCCTGCTTCTATGGCGTAGGCGACGAGCGCAACACCTACGACCCCAATGGCATCGACTGCGAGGAGTGCAAGAGCAACGGCGGAAAGCTCAAGGCCAACGGCTCCTACGTGTGGGGCATGGCAACCGACGGCAAGAAGCTGTATTGGGGAACCAACAACAACTACCTCTGCCAGTCGGGCATGAGCAGCATTGTCGGAGCCGGAGCGACAGGCGCGATAGAGAACTCCTGCTACGTGTGCGAGTTTGAGAAGGGACAGCGCGCAAAGGAGCTTGCCGCCGAGGACCCGCGCCTTGCCAAGTTTGGCGACATCATGCCGTCGCGACTCTTCAGCTACGACACAGAGACAGGCATCGTGACCGACATCTCGCCCGACGACAAGACCCTTGACCACAACCAGGGCATACGCTCTGCCATCTATTTCCACGGCATCGTGTTCTTCGGCGGTCCTGACTTCACCGTTGACTCTGACGCCGGACAGACAACAAACTCTACATTCGTTGCCTACTCTACCGAGCAGAACAAGATTATCGGCACGTCAAACTCTTGGAATGTTTCCGGCTATGCCATAACCGACGTCAGAAGATGGCTTGTCGTTGACGATGTGCTCTATTGCGGCGTTGGAACTCTGAAAGACGGCGAGTATGCCGGTGCCGTGTTGAGATGGACCGGCTCTGCCGACGACCCGTTCAAGTTTGAGATTGTCGGCTTCACCTCAAACGAGGCTGCCGAGCTTGAGTACCACAAGGGACACATATATGTCGCAGTATGGACTGCTACCGGAACCAAGCGCGAGACTTCTACACTCTACAAGAGCCCGGCTGTGCCGGCTGGCGGACTGACCGCTGCCGACGCCAAGGAGTGGGACAAGGTTTGGCAGTACTCCGACTACGACGAGAATTCGCCTATCCCAACCGACATCCTTTCGCTCAAGTCGTTCAATGGCAAGCTCTATTGGGGCACTTACTCAAGCAGCTATGTCATTCCGTTGGTGGCCCTTTCACGATTCAAGACCCTCACGTCGGCAAAGGCTATTGCCTATGTGCTCGGCGCACTCCGCCGTACGGTACTGTTCTGCTCCGACGAACCCGACGGCAACCCGAACAGCGTTGAGCTGCTCTACGGTGAGAAAAAGCTGCCTATCTACGACAACGAGACCGGCACATGGTCGCTCAAGGACAACGTGAGCCACTACACCCCGAAGTGGGGACGCAGCGGCTACGGCAACCCTTACACAAGCTACACATGGGCTATGGAGGAGTACAACGACAAGCTTTACATTGGCACTATGGACGTGTCGACAATGGTTGCGCCGTTCTTCGAGACCATCAGCAAGGGCGACGACAGCAAGCGCATCAGCCTTGAGAAGACGCTCAAGCGCATCATGCAGATCGACGACAAGGAAACCGGCTATGAGTGCCTTGTGCTGAGCGACAGCGACACCGAGCCTAAGTATGTCACAGTCAACGGATTCGGCAACCACGCCGCCTACGGCATCAGAAACATGCAGGCTCTCGACGGCAAGCTGTTCATCGGCACTGCCAACCCACAGAACCTCAACGCTAATGGCGGTTGGCAGGTGCTCTCGCTTGAGGAGAATGGCGGCCCTACATCGGTTGCCTCTGCACAGGTTAAGCCTGCCGGCATCATGTTCAAGCAGAATGAGTACTACCTTGAGTTCTCGTCGATGAAGGGTGAGAAGATTGGCAAGGTGACGCTTACCGACATGTCGGGCAAGACCGTTTACGACAACAACTACGGCAGAACCCTTGCCACTGTCGTTACCGAGGACATGCCTAAGGGCGTGTATATTGTCAACATCAACACCGAGAGCGACCGCTACAGCATGAAGGTCACTTTGAAGTAAAAAAAAACGTTTTTCAGGAGTGTATGGCAAGGCCGCCATACACTCCTTTTTTACTTTTTGCGTTACGAAAATTTCGTAATGCCGTTACCGTTGCCTTGTAAGGCGATTACAATTATTTTGTAATGCGCTTACAAGGCAACGGTAATGTCTTTACAAGGCATTTGTAAAAAATCCGAAACAAGAAGCTGGCATGATGATGTGACAACGACAAACATGAAATAGCTGTTATACGCCTTTGCCAAACGTGCAAGTGCGTTTTTCATGTGGTATTTCACGGTGTTCACAGATATGTCAAGGTCGTCGGCAATTTCCTGGTAGCTCATGCTCTCGAAGCGGCTTCGTATGAACACCTGCCGGCACTCCTCGCTGCCCAGACATTCGAGAATCTGCGTCATGGTGTCATCCGTGACCATTGCGTCGGTGGGCAGGTCGTGTGTGGTGGCAGTCTCTATCCAGTGGCGGTCGGCCTCGGAGAGCTGCGACAGCATAGTCTCGTTGCGCATGTATTTCGACCGCAGGTAGTTGAGCGCCGCGTTGCGCACACTCATCGTCAGATAGCTCCGCAGCGACGACCTTATGGCCAGTTGCCCGCGTTTCTCCCAGATGTTGAAGATTACGTTCTCCACCACACATTCCGCCAAGAAACGATCGTGCAGGTAGCGCTCAGCCACAACACACAATACTCCATAGAATTTGGCATACAACTCCCGGTAGGCATCATTGTCACCCCGTTGCAATTGCTCAATAAGATTTTCTTCAAGAGTAACCATTTTCTTAACTCATTTCATGTTTTTCCATCTGCAAAATTATAACAAATTCCGTAAAAATGAAAAAAATACATGAAAAACGCATTTTTTTACGCATCTGACTACCCTCCGCCACCCAAAAGATTGTCTTCATAATGTAGCCCTAAAGCAAAAAGATATAAACATGGAATATGCCAACCTACATATAGAAGATATAATAATCAAATGCCTTAATGGCTGCGCCACCGGTGAGGAGCTTGCCACTCTGGGCAAGTGGCTTGATGCCGACCCGGCCAACCGCAGCTATTTTGAAAAACACCAGCAAGAGTGGAACTTGGGTTCCGACTCTGCCTCAGCCCTGTCCTACGACAGCGGCGCCGCGTTCGACAGGTTCACGAGGCACACCGGCAACGGTACTGCAAGGAGCAGCTTGAGCCGCCACCGCATAGGCGGCTCAAGACTGCGTGGCAGCCTTCGCATTGTCGTGAGAGTGGCAGCCGTGGCAATGATACTCGTAGGGGTGTTTGCCGCCTACCGCCACTTCCGCTCGTCGGTGCTCGACCGCTATGCCGGCACCGTGAACGTTGAGGCTCCCGCAGGCTCGCGCACCAAGGTGATGCTGCCCGACGGCACGGCTGTTTGGCTCAACGCCGACTCGCGCCTGAGCTACACCCAGAACTTCGGCGTGACCAACCGCGACGTGACCATCGAGGGCGAGGGCTATTTTGAGGTGGGCAAGCAGTCCGACCTGCAGTTCTCCGTGCGTTCCCGCAACATGGCGGTGCGTGACATAGGCACCAAGTTCAACTTCCGCGACTATCCCGAGGAGCCCACCGCCGAGGTGACGCTGTGCGAGGGCGAGGTGGGAGTGAAGTCGCTCCGTCATCCGGGCCGCGAGACGATAATCCATCCCGAGCAGATGACCCTTCTCGACAAGCGCACGGGCCGCATAACCGCCTCCGACTGCTATTCAGCCGACAAGCGCCTCTGGACATCGGGCGAGCTGGTGATGAACGGCATGACCATGCAGCAGATAGCCACCGCCATATCGCGCGCCTACAAGGTGAGGGTGGTCGTGGCGTCGCAGCGCGCCAGCCACCTGCAGCTCTGCGGCACGCTCAACCTCGACCGCGAGAACCTCGACGAGATACTCCAGACCATAGCCAAGGCTGGAGCCGTGACCTACAGCAGGAACGGCAACATCGTGTCGCTGAGGTAATCTGATACCCCCCTAATGCCAATCTGATACCCCTAATGTCAAGATGTGTATGAAACCAATCTGATGAATATCTTAAACCGTTGAATACAAACATAACACTATAATAAATCTATAACACCTATGTACAAACCCAAGCAAACAGCCCTCATCCTTGCCATGCTCCTTGCAAGTGCAGGCGTGAGCGCGCAAAGTCTACGGCTGAAGCTTCATGGTGTCACCGTGAAGGCGGCCATCAGCCAGCTCGAAAAGGAGAGCAAGTATTCGTTTGTCTATGATGCCCGTACCGTGAACACAGGCAAGAAGGTTGACGTGAATGCCACGACCCTGCGCGAGGCAGTCAACCAAATCCTCGCAGGACAAAATCTTTCGTATGAAATCAAGGACAATACCATTGTCGTGAGCCAGGCACAGAAAGCTCCGCGCCACACCGCCCCGGCACAGCAGCCCAAGGGCGAGAACAAGAAGGTGACGGGACAGGTGCTCGACGAGAACGGCGAGCCGGTCATCGGCGCCACCGTCAGCGTGAAGGGCACAAAGGAGAAGACCGTCACCGACCTCGACGGCAACTTCACCATCAGCGCTCCCGAGGGCAGCCGCGTGGAGGTGTCATACCTCGGCTACAAGCCCAAGGAGTTTGTTGCCAGCCACGACAACGTGACCATAAACATGTCGCAGGACCAGAAGGTGCTCAACGAGGTGGTGGTAACGGCCCTCGGCATCAAGAAGGAGTCGAAGGCGCTTACGTACAACGTGCAGCAGCTCAAGGCCGACGACATCACGGGCGTGAAGGACGCCAACTTCATGAACTCGCTCTCAGGCAAGGTGGCGGGCGTCGAGATAAACGCGTCGGCAGCCGGCATCGGCGGCGGAGTGAAGGTGGTCATGCGAGGCAACAAGTCAATCAACGGCAACAACAACGCCCTCTACGTGATTGACGGCATTCCGATGCCCTCGCTCTCAGTCAACCAGTCTACCGACGCCTACCACGGCGACGCCCAGTCGGGCGACGCAGCCTCGATGGTCAACCCCGACGACATCGAGAGCATATCAGTGCTCAGCGGCGCGGCAGCGTCGGCGCTCTACGGCAGCGACGCTGCCAACGGCGTGGTGATGATAACCACGAAGAAGGGCAAGGCGGGCAAGGTGAGCGTGAGCTACTCCAACAACACGTCGTTCTTCTCGCCCTTCGTCACCCCCGAGTTCCAGAACACCTACGGCCCCACCTCCAACGGCGCCTTCTCAAGCTGGGGCAACAAGCTCGCCAAGCCTTCGTCATACGACCCCATGGACTTCTTCCAGACGGGCTACAACGTGGGCAACTCCGTGACGCTATCCACAGGCTCGGAGCACAGCCAGACGTTCGTCTCCATGGCTACCACCAACGCCGAGGGCATTGTGGAGAACAACACCCTCGGACGCTACAACTTCACCATACGCAACACGTCTGACTTCCTCGCCGACCGTATGCATCTCGACCTCTCCGCCATGTACATGAACGTGTCAGAGAAGAACATGATTGCGCAGGGTCTGTACTTCAACCCCATCGTGCCCGTGTATCTCTTCCCGGCAGGCGACGACATACGCAAGTACATGGCCTATGAGCAGTACGACCAGGAGCGCAACTTCAAGACCATGTTCTGGCCATTCGGCAACCAGGGACTCTCAATGATGAACCCCTACTGGGAGACCCACCGCACCAACGCCGTCAACCACAAGAACCGCTTCATCCTTTCCGGCGGCTTGACGTTCGACATAGCCAAAGGCATACGTCTCTCGGGCCGCGCCAAGGTAGACAAGACCAACGGCATCTACGAGAAGAAGTATTCCGCATCCACCGACGCCCTCTTTGCCGGAGAGTACGGCGCCTACTACCGCACCGACGACAACACGCGCCAGATATATGCCGACGCCATACTGAACATCGACAAGTACTTCGGCGACTTCTCGCTCACAGCCAACCTCGGCACGAGCATCAAGGACATCGACGCAAGCTACACCTACAACGGCGGTTTCCTGAACCTCGCCAACGTGTTCTCGCTCAACAACGTCGTGCGCTCCACGGCACACATGGACCAAGACCCGGCGCTCAATTACCACCGCCAGGTGCAGTCGGTGTTCGGCACGGCGCAGGTGGGCTACAAGTCGATGGTCTACCTCGACCTCACGGCGCGCAACGACTGGGACTCGTTCCTCGGCAACACCAAGTACAAGAACAAGGGTTTCTTCTATCCCTCCGTCGGACTGAGCGGCATACTGACCGACATGATTCCCGGCTTGAAGTCAGACGTGCTCTCGTTCCTCAAGATTCGCGGTTCCTACAGTGAGGTGGGCAACGTGCCCGAGAAGTACTACGCCCTGCTGCGCTACCAGTTCACCAACGCCACGCCGTCCACAACGTCATACTATCCCAACACCGACCTCAAGCCTGAACGCACCAAGGC
>JBNMLZ010000055.1:0-13200 GCA_050875085.1 Prevotella sp.
CTGCGCTCCGTGGGCGTGTCGCGCGGACAGAAGGTGTCGGCACGCCAGGCTCTCGGTGCCGTGGCGTCGGACAACATCCTCCAGTTCCAGCTCCGCAAGATGCAGAGCCGTCTCAATCCGGAGGCGTGGATAGGAAGGTAGTCAAGGATTGCATTATTCTCTACAAAAATAACACGCTTATGAATTACGTTTTTTATGCTCTTGTTGCTTTCTGCGTTGTTTTGACGGCAGTCAGTTGTTATCGTATATACAGGAATGGCGACGAGGAACTGTCGCTGCCGGTGAAACTGCAGAGGATAGAGCTGGAAATTGCGAGATTGCTGTTTTGGATGGTGATCTTTGGAACAATCGGCTCCAAAACGTCGATGAACATCATGTCGAATGTGTCGGCGTTGCTTGCAGCCATAGTCAGTATGCGCATATTGTATGGCAGTTTCAAGCTGGGCGACAGAAAGTTGTTTGACGGGGCGGCAAGGGTGATGTTCGGAATCGTGGCGATATACGTGCTGTGCTACTTTTTAGACTATTTCCATATGTTTTGACCCCGTTGTTTCCTGTATGAAATCATGCCCCGGTTTTACCGTTGCCTTGTAAATTCGTTACAGTTGCTTTGTAAGCGCATTACAATTATTTTGTAATCGCCTTACAAGGCAACTGTAACTGCATTACGATTGCGTCGTAACGCAACCGTAATCCCATTCGTCAGAAAAAATGTGGTGCTCTGTGATTATTCATCGCAAAAAGTGTACCTTTTCTGTGATTATTCGTCAGAAAAAGTGTAAGTCATGAAGAGAAACCTATATGGAAAACTGGCGGAATGGAAGAATAAATTCAGTCGTAAACCTTTGATACTCAATGGTGCAAGACAGGTAGGGAAGACATTTCTGTTGCGCGAGTTCGGTAAAATGAATATGCAAAGCTTGTCTACTTCAGTCTTGACCGCGACAAAAAGGCTAATGAGGTGTTTGAGAATGGGGGCAATGGCAGAGACACCGGCGGAGTCGATTTTGGTGGGCGACAATATATTTTCGGAGTACAAGGGCGCTTTCACGGAGCTGTATGTTCTCACGCAACTGAAGAGCAAGGGGCTTTCGATGTATTACCATTCGGTGGACAACTCCACGATAGAGATTGATTTCATCACCCAGTGGCGTGGCGAGGTTGTGCCAATAGAGGTGAAGGCAGAGGTCAACGTAAAGTCGAAGTCTCTGCGCACATTCATAGGCAACAATCCCGGTTTGAAGTGTGTGCGCTATTCCATGTTGCCCCACATCAGGCAAGACTGGATGGTGAACGTTCCGCTTGGCGCCTGCCTCGTGTCGTTCGACAAAATCTGAAATGTTGTGTCTGACGGATAGAAAATGCAGGAAATATTTGTCTACGTTGCGGAAAATTAGTAATTTTGCATCGTTCAGTGGAATGAGGGGCTCCGGGAGAGCTCCTCATTTTTTATTCTCTAATATATATATATGATAGACAAAAACACCGTAAAAAGTATCGTTAACGAGTGGCTTGACGGCAAGGAGTATTTCCTTGTCGACATCGAAGTAAGCCCCGACGACCGTATCGTAGTTGAGATCGACCATGCCGACGGCGTGTGGATTGAGGACTGCGTAGAACTGAGCCGTTACATCGAAGACCACCTCAGCCGCGACGAGGAAGACTACGAGCTTGAAGTAGGAAGCGCCGGACTGGGACAGCCCTTCAAGGTGCCGCAGCAGTACCACTGCTTCGTGGGCAAGGAAGTGGAGGTGCTCGACGCTGACGGCAAGAAATACAAGGGCATCCTGAAGGGCGTCGCCGACAACGACAACGACTTCACGGTGACGGTGCAGGAGAAGCAGAAGGTGGAAGGCAAGAAGCGCCCGCAGCTCGTGGACGTGGACAAGGCGTTCCAGATGGACAAGGTGAAATATACAAAATACTTAATAAATTTCAAATAAGCTATGGCAGCAGTAAAGAAAGACGATGTAGTGAGCATGTTCGACTCGTTCAAGGAATTCAAGGAAACCAAGAACATCGACCGCACCACTCTTGTGAGCGTGCTGGAAGAGAGCTTCCGCAACGTTCTGGCAAAGATATTCGGAAGCGACGAGAACTTCGACGTTATCGTGAACCCCGACAAGGGCGACTTCGAGATCTACCGCAACCGCGTGGTTGTTGCCGACGGTGAGGTGGAGGACGAGAACAAGCAGATCTCGCTCAAGGAGGCACGCAAGATAGAGCCCGACTATGAGGTGGGCGAGGAAGTGTCGGAGCCGGTGAACTTCGCCAAGTTCGGACGCCGCGCAATCCTCAACCTGCGACAGACTCTCGCCTCGAAGATTCTTGAGCTTGAGCACGACTCTCTCTACAATAAATATAAGGACCGCGTGGGCCAGGTGATTGCAGCCGAGGTGTACCAGGTGTGGAAGCGCGAGGTGCTTGTCGTTGACGACGAGAACAACGAGCTTATCCTTCCCAAGGCAGAGCAGATTCCTGCCGACCAGTACCGCAAGGGCGAGACCATCCGCGCCGTCATCGAGCGCGTCGACAACGAGAACAACAACCCGAAGATTATCCTCTCGCGCACGAGCCCGATGTTCCTCCAGCGACTTCTGGAGGCCGAGGTGCCCGAGATTGCCGAGGGCGTGATTGCAATCCGCCGCATCGCGCGTATGCCGGGCGAGCGCGCCAAGATTGCCGTCGAGAGCTTCGACGACCGCATCGACCCGGTTGGAGCCTGCGTGGGCGTGAAGGGCAGCCGCGTGCACGGCATCGTGCGCGAGCTGTGCAACGAGAACATCGACGTGGTGTGCTACACCGCCAACACCAAGCTCTTCATCCAGCGCGCACTCTCGCCCGCAAAGGTGTCGGAGATTAAGATCGACGAGGAGAACAAGAAGGCTGAGGTTTACCTCAAGCCGGAGGAGGTGAGCCTCGCCATCGGTCGTGGCGGACTCAACATCAAGCTCGCGTCAATGCTCACCGAGTACACCATCGACGTGTTCCGCGAGGTGAGCGGCGAGGAAGCCGACGAGGACATCTATCTCGACGAGTTCTCCGACGAAATCGACCAGTGGGTGATCGACGCCATCAAGGGCATCGGACTCGACACAGCCAAGGCTGTGCTCAACGCTCCGCGCGACATGCTCGTTGAGAAGGCCGACCTCGAAGAGGAGACCGTCGACAACGTGCTCAAGGTGCTGCGCGCCGAATTCGAGAACTAAGAATAACCAGTAAGGGGGCTCCGGAATCCGTGAGGATTTCCGGGACTCCCTTAGCGAGTATCTAAACAGTAACATAAATAAAAATAAAATAACAAGAGAAAAGGAAAGACGTAAAACGAGTAGCCAAGGCGGCGAGAGCCAAGGCAGGAGTAAGCAGGCGTTTTACTTTTTTACTCTTTTACTCTTTTACTTTTAAAACGACAAAATATGAGCATCAGGTTAAACAAAGCATTACGAGAGTTGAACATCGGACTCCAGACGGCAGTGGAGTTCCTCGAAAAGAAAAGCGAACTGGGAGAAGTGAAGGCAGAGCCGAGCTTCAAGCTGAGCGATGCGCAATATGCCGCCCTTGCCGGAGCTTTCCAGCAGGACAAGGAGGTTCGCTCTCAGGCAGAGAAGCTCTTGCAGAAGAAGCCGAAGGAGAAGAAGAAGGACTCGGGCACAGCCGAAAGCGTGCTCCCGTCGTCGACCAGGCAGCAGTACAAGCCGCTTGGAAAAATCGACCTCGACTCCATCGGCAAGAAACCTTCTGCGCAGAAGCCAGCGAAACCTGAGACTCGTGTGGAGACTCAGGCCAAGACTGCTGCCGTCAGTCAGAAGCCGGCAAAAACCAACAACAACACACCACGTAAGCCGGCGGCTGCCGATGTGAAAGTGGACAAGACGGAAAACAAACAAAATCAGAAGCCTGTGGTTCAGAACAAAGAGCACAAACAAGAAAAGAAACAAGAGTCAAAGCAGGTAGCGGGCGCACAGACTGCCGCTCCCAAGACCGCCGAAGCTGCCAAGGCGCAGCCGGCTGAAGCACCAAAGTCAGAAACAACGCTGTTCACAACCAAGAGCGAGAAGAAAATGCTCAACACTCCAAAGGTGAACGTGCTGGGCAAAATCGACCTCTCAACGCTCAACCAGAGCACCCGACCGAAGAAGAAGTCGAAGGAGGAGAAGCGCAAGGAGCGCGAGGAGAAGGCACAGCAGCAGCGCGGCGACAAGAAGAAGCGCGAGCGCATCAACAAGGTGCGCGTCGACATCAACGCCGCTTCCAACCAGCAGGGCGGAGGCAACAATGGCGGCAAGCAGAACAACAACGGCAACGCCGGCTCAAGCGGCAAGAACAAGAAGAAAAACCGCAACCGCGGCGGACAGCAGAAGCCTGCCGAGGTGAACGATGAGGACGTGGCTCGCCAGGTGAAGGAGACGCTCGCACGCCTCACCAACAAGTCGAACCAGACCAAGAAGGGCGCCAAGTACCGCAAGGAGAAGCGCGAGGCTGCCCAGGAGAAGATCAACGAGGAGCGCCGCGAGGAGAAGAAGGAGAGCAAGACACTGAAGCTCACCGAGTTCGTGACCGTGTCGGAGCTCGCAACCATGATGAACGTCAGCGTCAACCAGGTGATCGGCACGCTCATGAGCGTGGGCATCATGGTGTCTATCAACCAGCGTCTCGACGCCGAGACCATCAACCTCGTGGCTGAGGAGTTCGGCTTCAAGACCGAATACGTCAGCGCGGAGGTGCAGGAGGCCATCACCGAGGCAGAGGACGACGAGAACGACCTCGTTCCGCGCGCCCCGATCGTGACCGTCATGGGTCATGTGGACCACGGCAAGACTTCTCTGCTCGACTACATACGCAAGACCAACGTGATCGCCGGCGAGGCTGGCGGCATCACACAGCACATCGGTGCCTACAACGTGCAGTTGGAGGACGGCCGCAAGATTACGTTCCTCGATACCCCGGGCCATGAGGCGTTCACCGCCATGCGTGCCCGCGGCGCGCAGGTGACGGATATCGCCATCATCATCATCGCAGCCGACGACGCCGTGATGCCTACCACCAAGGAGGCCATCGCACATGCCCAGGCTGCCAACGTGCCTATGGTGTTTGCCATCAACAAGATTGACAAGCCGGGTGCCAACCCCGACCGCGTGCGCGAGGAGCTTGCCTCGATGAACCTGCTCGTGGAGGAGTGGGGCGGCAAGTACCAGTGCCAGGAGATAAGCGCCAAGAAGGGTACGGGCGTGCACGAGCTTCTTGAGAAGGTGCTTCTCGAAGCCGAGATGCTCGACCTCAAGGCCAACCCTAACCGCAAGGCCACTGGCTCCATCATCGAGTCGTCGCTCGACAAGGGACGTGGCTACGTGTCGACAGTGCTCGTGTCGAACGGCACGCTGCGCGTGGGCGACAACCTTATCGCCGGAACGTCATGGGGCCGCATCAAGGCCATGTTCAACGAGCGCAACCAGCGCATCGACAGCGCCGGTCCTGCCGAGCCTGCCATCATCCTCGGTCTGAACGGCGCGCCGACAGCCGGCGACTCGTTCCACGTGCTTGAGACTGAGCAGGAGGCGCGCGACATCGCCAACAAGCGTCTGCAGCTCCAGCGTGAGCAGGGCTTGCGCACGCAGAAGCGTCTTACCCTCTCCGACATCTCCCACCGCATCGCTCTCGGATCGTTCAAGGAGCTTAACATCATCGTCAAGGGTGACACAGACGGTTCTATCGAGGCTCTCTCCGACTCGTTCATAAAGCTGTCTACCGAGAAGATCAAGGTCAACGTAATCCACAAGGCTGTGGGTCAGATCTCGGAGAGCGACGTTACACTCGCCGACGCTTCCGACGCCATCATCGTTGGCTTCCAGGTGCGCCCGTCGGCTGCCGCACGCAAGCTTGCCGACCAGGAGGGTGTTGAAATCAACACATACTCCGTGATTTACGACGCCATCGACGATGTGAAGTCAGCCATGATCGGTATGCTCGACAAGGTGAAGAAGGAGGTCGTGACCGGTCAGGTAGAGGTGCGCGAGGTATACAAGATCTCGAAGGTTGGTACCGTTGCCGGATGCTACGTCACCGAAGGCAAGGTTCACCGCACCGACAAGGCTCGTGTCGTTCGCGACGGTATCGTGGTGCACACAGCCGAAATCGCTGCCCTCAAGCGCTACAAGGACGACGTCAAGGAGGTTGCCGCCAACTTCGAGTGCGGTATCTCACTCGTCAACTTCAACGACATACAGCAGGGTGACGTGCTTGAGACCTTCACTGAGGTTGAGGTAAAGCAGACTCTGTAATCACTGGGAGCGGGGGCGCCCTCGCCCCCGGCATCTACGACTGGGAGAGGGTGCGCCTCGCCCCCGGCATCAAACGACTTGGAGAGGGGGCGCCCCGCCCCCGGCATCAACGACTGGGAGAGGGGGCGCCCTCGCCCCCGGCATAGGCAATATAATAAACGGTCTAATTAACGGAAAAATTTCCGCTAATTAGACCGTTAAATTTTTTTGCACCTTGCTTTACGGCTGCTGATGCCGGGGGCGAGGCGCCCCCTATCCCAGTCATTCGTTGCGTCGGGGGCGAGGGCGCCCCCTCTCCCAGTCGTTTGATGTCGGGGGCGAGGCGCCCCCGCTCCCAGTTATTGCGCCTGCACCTGCTTCATCACGCGGAGCCAGTTGCCGCCCCATATCTTTGCCATGTCTTCCTCGGAGAAGCGCTGGCGGAGCAGTGCCTTGGTGAAGTTTATCAGTTCAGAGGCATCGGCAAGTCCCGGTATGCCGCCGTCGCCGTCGAAGTCGGTGCCGAGACCCACGTGGTCGATGCCCATGATGTCGATGGCATGATTGAGATGAGCCATGGCATCGTCGATGCACGCCTTGCCGTCGGTGCGCAGGAAACCGTTGTAGAGCGTTATCTGGCACACGCCGCCCTTCTGCGCCATGGCGCGCATCTGGTCGTCAGTAAGGTTGCGCGGCACGTCGCACAGCGCCTTGGAGTTGGAGTGTGAGCACACGATAGGCGTTTTGGATATGTCGAGCGCGTCGTAGAACGACTTCTCCCCTGCGTGGCTGAGGTCAACCATCAGTCCGAGGCGGTTCATCTCGGCTATCACCTTTGCCCCGAACTCCGACACACCGCCGTTGGTGGCGTTGGAGCGGCGCGCCGAGTCGCAAATCTGGTTGTCACCGTTGTGGCAGAGCGTTATGTAGACGATGCCGCGCTTGGCGAAGTGCTCCACGTTGGCGATGTCGTTCTCGATGGCGAGTCCGTTCTCAATGCCAATCATGAGCGAGCGCTTGCCCATGCGCTTGTTGGCGATTAGGTCGTCGGCGTTGCGCGCCAGGGCGATGAGGCTGGAGTCGTTGAGCACGGTCTCGTTGATTTTGTCGAATATGAGGTCGGCATAGGCGCGCGGACCGTCAACCTTGAACGGCGCTATGTCCTCAAAGCGTTCGCCCTCCTTGGGCTGCGGCAGGTAAGCCACCATCGTCACGGCATCGGGTCCGCCCTCACGCATCTTGTGGAGGTCGTAGAGGATGCGCGGGTCGCGGTGGTCGAAGTGTATGCCCTGCGGGAAGAACATCGGGGTGTCGCAATGCGAGTCGAGCGTGATGTTGCGCGAGTGGAAGCGACGCGCGTCGCGCATGAGCCGCGCCTCGCCGACAAGCCAGCGGAATATCGGCAGTCCGTCGTCGCCCAGCCATTCGGGATGCCACTGCACACCGAGTATGGGCTTGTGCTCCGAGCTTTCGATTGCCTCGATGGTGCCGTCGGGTGCCAGGGCAGTGGTGCGGAAGCGCATTCCCGTCTCGTCGACCGCCTGGTGGTGGAAGGAATTCACGAATATGTCGTCGCGCTTGTAGATGTCGTGCAGCATGGAGTTGGCGCAGATGTGCACGGAGTGGGTAGGCTCCTCGCGGTCGGCGTCCTGCGAGTGCTTAACCAGTTGTGGCGTGTGGGGAATGTCCTGCGCCACGTGTCCGTCGAGCGCCACTGCAAGAGTCTGTATGCCGCGGCAGATGCCAAGCAATGGCAGCTGGCGGTTGTAGGCGTAGCGCGCGGTGAGCAGTTCGGGCAGGTCGCGCTCGCGGTTGATGTGGTGCAGCTCGGGTTGAGGCTCGGAGCCGTTCCACAGCGGGTTGATGTCGGCGCCTCCGGTCAGGAGCACGGCGTCCACCGTGTCGAGTGTCGACAGAATCACGTCGGTGTCGGCAACGGGCGGTATGAGCAGCGGCGTGCCCCCGGCACGCACAATCTGGCGGTAGTAGGCAGAGCGCAGCGTGGCGTCGATGCCCTCGTAGTTGGTCGTTATTCCTATCACGGGACGGTCGTGTGGGGTGGGGACGGCTGTGTAAAGCTCGTCGAAGTGCTTGTAAAGGTCGTATGATTCCATGTGATTTTATGTTTTACGGAAACAAAATTAGAAATAAAAAACGAATTATGGCGCGCTATGTGCAAGAGTTTGAGTAACTTTGCAGCCGGATATCCCTTTTTATATTAAAACAACACTATTTTATATTGAAGACATTTGAAGAATTGGGTGTCAGCGAAGAGATTCGCCGCGCCATCGAAGAACTGGGCTTTGAGCATCCAATGCCGGTCCAGGAAGAAGTTATTCCATATCTGCTCGGCAACGGCAACGACGTGATTGCGCTCGCACAGACCGGCACCGGCAAGACAGCAGCGTTCGGCATTCCGCTCCTGCAGCGCACCGACCCCACCGACCGCACCACACAGGCTATCGTCATCTCGCCGACACGCGAGCTTTGTCTGCAGATAGCCGACGACCTGAAGTCATTTTCCAAATACATCAAGGGCATAAACATCGTTGCCGTGTATGGCGGCACGTCAATCATCAACCAGATACACGCACTCAAGCACGGGGCGCAGATAATCGTTGCCACCCCCGGACGACTCATCGACCTCATGCACCGCGGCGCCGCCAAAGTGTCGGAGGTGAAGAACGTGGTGCTCGACGAGGCCGACGAGATGCTCAACATGGGATTCTCCGACAGCATCAACGAGATATTCGACAATGTGCCCACCGACCGCAACACGCTGCTCTTCTCAGCCACCATGAGCAAGGAGATAGAGCGCATCGCCAAGGGCTATCTGCACGACCACAAGGAAATCGTCGTGGGCTCGCGCAACGAGGGCGCCGAGAGCGTCAACCACATATACTATATGGTGAGTGCCAAGGACAAGTATCTCGCACTGAAGCGCATCGTCGACTACTACCCGCGCATCTACGGCATCATATTCTGCCGCACCAAGGCTGAGACGCAGGAGATTGCCGACAAGCTCATACGCGACGGCTACAACGCCGAGCCGCTGCACGGCGACCTCTCGCAGCAGCAGCGCGACATCACCATGCAGAAGTTCCGCCAGCACATCACGCAGCTGCTCGTTGCCACCGACGTGGCGGCGCGCGGACTCGACGTAGACGACCTGACCCACGTCATCAACTACGGTATGCCTGGCGACGTGGAGAGCTATACCCACCGCTCCGGACGCACCGGACGCGCCGGCAAGAAGGGCACGTCCATCAGCATCATCCACACCAAGGAGAAGGGGCGCGTGAGGGAGATAGAGAAGGTAATCGGCAAGCAGTTTGTCGACGGCACGCTGCCCACACCGCAGGAGATATGCTCTAAGCAGCTCTTCAAGGCAATCGACGAGATTGAGAAGGTTGATGTTGACGAGGACCAGATTGCTCCGTTCATGGACGACATCAACCGCCACTTCGAGTACTTCGACAAGGAGGACATACTGAAGAAGATTGTGTCGCTGGAGTTCGGCAAGTTCCTCAAGTACTACGCCAACGCGCCCGAGATTGTCAAGCCGTCGGCATCGCGCGACCGCAAGGACCGCTCCGAGGGTCGCGACGGCAAGAAGCGCGAGAAGCGCACTCCCGAGGCAGGCTACCGCCGGCTGTTCATCAACCTCGGCAAGGATGACGGTTTCTATCCCGGCGAGGTGATGCAGTTCATCAACCGCAACGTGCACGGCCGCCAGGACGTGGGCCACATCGACCTGCTTGCGCGCATCTCCTACATCGAGGTGCCAGCCGATGACGCCGACAAGGTGATGCGCGCCCTCAACGGCGCCACCTACCGCGGACGCACCGTGCGCTGCAACGACGCCGACGACACATCCGCCGCACGCGGTGACAAGCGCACGCGCCGCCGCAGCGACTCCGACAGCCGCGACTCACGCGGCAAGGGCAGCCGCCCGTCGCGCTCCGACCGCTCAAAGCGCGGGGCTGCACGCTACGAGAGCGGACGCCAGGACGACTGGCGACAGTTCATCGACAATCCCGACATCAAGCTCGTGGGCGAGGAGCCCGACTTCTCCGAGGAGGGATGGGCACGCCGCAAGCCGAGAAAGAAGAAATAGGCATGAAGCTTAATTAATTGCAAATTTTCGGGAATATACTCCCTATGTCGGAGAAAAGTCGTAAATTTGCACGCATTTAATAAAAAACAAATACGTAAAAGGAAATTATGGACAAACTTAGTTACGCTCTTGGTCTGGGCATCGGACGCCAGCTCGCGCAGATGGGTGCCGAAGACCTCAACATCGACGATTTCGCACAGGCAATTAAGGACATGCTTGAAGGCAAGGAACCGCAGATAGCCGACCAGGAGGCGCAGTCGATAGTGACAGAATTCTTCCAGCAGCAGGAGGCAAAACAGCGTGCCGCTGCCGCCGAGAAGTACAAGGATAACAAGGAGAAGGGTGAGGCTTGGCTCGCCGACAAGGCTATGGAGGAGGGTGTCGTGTCACTGCCTTCTGGCTTGATGTACCAGGTGCTCAAAGAGGGCACAGGCAAGAAGCCGACAGCAGCCGACACTGTGGAGTGCCACTATGAGGGCCGCCTTATCGACGGAACCGTGTTCGACAGCAGCTACAAGCGCGGCGAGAGCGCCACATTCCCGCTCAACGGTGTCATCGCCGGATGGACAGAGGGCGTGCAGCTCATGTCGGAGGGCGCAAAGTACCGCTTCTTCATCCCCTACCAGCTTGCCTATGGCGAGCGCGGCGCAGGTCAGGCCATCCCGCCGTTCGCAGCTCTCGTGTTCGACGTTGAGCTTATCAAGGTGCTCTAAGCAGAAATCAAGAAAAAACAACAAAATAGCAATGAAGAAATTCACATTCGTAGCCGCTATGGCTATCGCAGCCGCAAGCCTCGTGGCATCATGCGGCAACTCGTCTTCTTCGAAGCCGAGTCTCAAGAACGACGTGGACACATTGTCTTACGCCATGGGTATGGCACAGACCCAGGGTCTGAAGCAGTACCTCGCACAGATGGAAATCGACACCACCTACATGGACGCCTTCATCAAGGGTCTTAACGAGGGTGCCAACGCTGGCGACGACAAGAAGAAGGCAGCCTACTACATGGGTATCCAGATTGGCCAGCAGATCTCCAACCGCATGATCAAGGGCATCAACCACGAGCTCTTCGGCGAGGACTCTACAAAGACAATCTCTCTGAAGAACTTCATGGCTGGCTTCGTGCAGGGCGTGAAGGGCAAGAAGGGTCTCATGACTGTTGAGCAGGCCGGACAGGTGGCTCAGCTGAAGATGATGGCCATCAAGTCGAAGAACATGGAGGAGCAGTACGGTCCGCTCAAGAAGCAGGGCGAGGCTTGGATGGCTGCCAATGCCAAGAAGCCGGGAGTGAAGACTCTGCCTTCTGGCGTTCAGTACAAGGTCATCAAGGAGGGTTCCGGCGCTATGCCTAAGGACACTTCAACAGTGAAGGTGAACTATGAGGGACGCCTTATCGACGGCACCGTGTTCGACAGCAGCTACAAGCGCGGCGAGGCAGTGACACTGCGCGCCAACCAGGTAATCAAGGGCTGGACTGAGGCTCTCGTGCACATGCCTGCAGGTTCTGTATGGGAGGTTTACATCCCGCAGGAACTCGCTTATGGCGACCGTGAGCAGGGTCAGATCAAGCCTTACTCTCCGCTGGTGTTCAAGATTGAGCTTATCAGCGTAGGCGGCAAGTAATCAAGCTTACAAATATAAATAAGGGCGACCCCACAAAGGCCGCCCTGTTTTTTATAAAATACAATAAATAAAAAACAATGAAGAAATCATTAGTTCTCGCGCTCGCCGTGCTTGCAACTACGGCGTTCGCTGCCACCCCTGCAAAGAAAGACAAGAAGACAAAGAAGACTGCCAATGTGGAGCAGGCCGCTCCAGTGCGCCTTATCAGCCAGAGCGATTCACTGAGCTACGCTGCCGGCAAGTACACCACACGCGGATTGATGGATTACGTCAAGCAGCAGTTTGGTGTCGATTCCACCAACATCCAGGAATTCGTGGCTGGCATCCAGGAGGGTATCACACGCAAGAACGACAAGCAGTTCAATGCCCACAGCGCCGGTCTGCAGATTGCGCAGATGCTTGAGTCGCGCATCTATCCAAACGTGAGCCGCGACGTGAACGACACTCCTGTTACTCTCGACAGCACAACCTTCAACCGTGGCTTCATCGACGCCATTCTCGGCGACACCACCGTGATGCAGCAGGCTGAGGCTTCGAAGTATTTCGAGGGCACCATGCGCGGTCTCAAGAAGCAGGCTGAGGAGGCTTACAAGGCTGAGAACGAGGCTTGGTTGAAGGAGAACGCCAAGAAGCCGGGTGTTGTCTCGCTGCCTTCTGGCTTGCAGTACAAGATTCTCACCGAGGGCAAGGGCACAGTTGCAACAAAGGATGACGAGGTTACAGTGCGCTACGCTGGCCACACCATCGACGGCAAGGAGTTCGACAGCAGCTACAAGCGCAACCCCAACACCACATCATTCCGTCCAGAGGGCGTGATAAAGGGTTGGACAGAGGCTCTCTGCATGATGCCTGAGGGCAGCAAGTGGGAGCTTTACATCCCGCAGAACCTTGCCTACGGCTCACGCCAGGCTGGCTCAATAAAGCCTTACTCAACGCTTGTGTTCGAGGTGGAGGTTGTGAAGGTGGAGAAGAAAGCCGACAAACCTGCAACCGACAAGGCTGGCGCAAAGGCCGACAAGTCTACCGTAAAGGCTGGCGCAAAGACAAACTCTTTACTTTCCAAGCTGACTACGGCAAAGAAGACCTCCAAGAAGGTTCTGCCAGGCTCAAAGAAGTAAATTAATCACTCTCGGAACGTCGGACTCCCGTCCGACGCTCTGCCAGATATGCTGTAAAACAGATGCGTTAGGTATAGCGTCGGAC
>JBNMLZ010000056.1:0-13122 GCA_050875085.1 Prevotella sp.
GTCAAAGAGATATAATCCTCGTTTTGCACACTAACAACAGATATTTCTGTATTTTCAACTTTTATCTTAGCCATAATCCTTAGTCTTTAGTTAACACAAATTTGTGGTTGCATATACTTTCCGCAAGGAACATTAAACAAATCTTGTTTACACGATATAAACCGTTGAAGCAAGTGCGATTAAGAAAGAAGAACTTTGCCGTATTCTCTATCGGGTCAAGGTTCTTCTCATTGTAGCGTTGGCGTACTGCCATAAACATCTCACGTTTCGCTTCCATATCTTGCAAAGCGTAATATTGAGCTTGAATATCCTGCAATGCAGGAATCAACTCTTCCACATTGTCACGTACAGTTCTATAACATGTAACCAAATCGCAGTTAATATCGTTGATCACAGCACGTTTGATATTTGGATGCTGTTGCAGCATGTAGAACAACATAGCACCACCGCCAACGAATGGCTTATGTCGTATTGTCCCAATTATCAAAGTCAGCTGGGAGTTTTGCTTCCAGTTGTTCAATGAGTTGTCCTTTACCGCCAACCCATTTGATGAATGGTTTTGCTTTTGTACTCATTATTAATAATATAGAACTAATGATTTTTCAATCATCAGTATTAATACCTTTTGTTTTATTGATAAGCTGACGAACATCAACATCCAGTAGAGCAGCTACCTTGGTCAATGTTACTAAATCTGGTTGTGAGGTATTGGTGCACCATTTTGAGATTGTTGCAGGATCTTTTCCTAACTGTTCGGACAACCATTTGCTTGTCCGTTTCTTCTCTACCAACACGACTTTTATGCGATTTATATCTTTCATCGTTTATCTTTATTATTGTGTTCAGCGCAAAGATAATGGAATAATTTTAAAATCAGATTATTTTTATTGCACTTTTATTATTATTTAGCATATCAGTCAGATGGAAATCAAAATTAAATTGTATCTTTGCAACGGAATTATTTATCAGTAGCATTTAATGTTGCAGCGAGAAATAAAGAGTTGTTTGACAAGCAAACTTATGCATTGTGAAGAATTTAGAACCATTGCCAAACTGTTACCTCTATTGAGGCAAGAGACTTATAATTCGCTCATTTTTAGCTATTCGGCAGATTTTGGCAGAATTTTAGAAAAAAAAACGGGGATGGAATCACTTCCCTCCCCGCCTTTAAAGATTTGCGATTTTCAAACCATTAACTCTATAACCTATTAACTTACTTAAACAACAATCTAAAAAACAAACAATCGACTTTTCGTGTGTACTACATAATTGTTTAATATAACCTGTCTTATAAAAACCTAATGATGTTGTGATGATGTTGTGAATCTGTATATCTGTACTACCTATTGATGATTGACAATGCAAAGGTAGCAAATGTTCACAAAAAAGACTTGAAATATTTGTTCTGATAATAGCAAATATGTTTCAGAATGTATAAATGTAACATTTGTTGACACAAAAATATCAAAATGTGGTCGGATTTTACCTGTTTCGCGGTTCATCACAAATGCAGTGAGGGCTCATCACAAATGAAACGAGTCTTAATTTCATTTGTGATGAGCCCTCACTGCATTTGTGATGAACTATTAACGGAACGTCGGACTCCCGTCCGACGCATCAATATAACAGAATGTACTGACATATTTCATACGTCATGTACTGAATTATTTCATGCGTCGGACGGGAGTCCGACGTTCCGGTTAGAAGCAGGACTTTATTACCTTCTCCGTGGCACCTGTGTGCTCCTCCACCACGTGTCCGGCAGCCTTGCCGAGTTCGTCAACAAGGGCGGGCTGTGCGATGAGGCGGTCCATGGCGGCGGCAAAGTCGTCGAATGATGTTATCTCGATGCCGCCCTTCGACTGCAACAGCCACTGCGCCTCCTGGAAATGCTTGTTGTTGGGACCGAAGAACACGGGCATCTGCCACACTGCTGCCTCAAGCACGTTGTGTATGCCAACGCCAAAGCCGCCGCCTACGTAGGCCACGTCGCCATAGTTGTAGATTGACGACAACAAGCCGAAGCAGTCGATTATCAGACATTCAGCCCCGGCTGCCTCCTCGGGAGTGGTCGACGTGTAGCGCACGGTCTTGCGCTTGAGCTTGGAGAGAATCTGCTGCAGGTGCTCCTCACTTATCACGTGGGGCGCGATGATCAGCCGCCAGTCCTTGTGCTCGTTGAAGTAGCGTATGAAGATGTCCTCGTCGGGTCCCCATGACGAACCAGCCACGAATGTCTTCAGCGCGGGAGCGCCGACGCCTGGCGTTGCCGTGCCGTGGCGGAACGCGTCGACAATGGGCAGCTGCTTTGCCGCGTCGCGTATCTGAAGCACGCGGTCGAAGCGCGTGTCGCCCACTACCTCGGCGCAGTCGATGCCGATGCCGTGAAGCAGCTGGCGGCTCTCCTCGTTCTGCACGAAGAACTTCGTCACGCAGCGCAACACCTTGCCATACTCATAGCCATACCAGCGGAAGAATATCTGGTTCTTGCGGAAGATGCTCGACACGCTGTAGACAGGCACACCACGATGCTGGAGGATGTGGAAGTAGTTGTACCAGAACTCATACTTGATGAAGAATGCCATCACCGGACGCACGGCACGCAGAAAGCGGCGCGAGTTGCGTATGGTGTCGAGCGGCAGGTAGCACACGATGTCGGCTCCCTTGTAGTCCTTGCGCACCTCGTAGCCCGACGGCGAGAAGAACGTAAGGAGTATCTTGTACTCGGGATGCAACTCACGCATTCGCTCCATCAACGGGCGTCCCTGCTCAAACTCGCCAAGCGAGGCGGCATGAAACCACACGTACTTTGCCGCAGGGTCCACCTCGCGCTTGAGAAGCTTGATGGCCTGGCGCTCGCCACGCCACATCTTGCGCACCTTTTCATTGAAGAGGCTCGCTATGGCGACACCTATCAAATACAGGTAGATTGCTATGTTGTACATATAAATCGCTTTTTACCTGAAAGACTAATAATAAAATAACAATAAAGACAATATACAAAATAAAGACAAAGAAGATATTGAAGACAACAGAGACAACAAGCAACAACATTTAATATATGTCCGCCGTGCCAACCGGCACGGCTTTAAAAACCATATTTGAGGCAACACCAGCCGTGCCGAGTTGGCACGGCCTAAATGTTGTCACTTGTTGTCCACGTTGTCTTTTATTGTCTTTTATCTCTGTCCTGGTCTTGTTTTATCGCTTTTGTCTTTATCCCAACACCTCTATCGCCTTCTTCAAGCGCTTGAGTGTCTCCTCCTTGCCGAGGAATGCCGATATGTCGAACATGCCAGGACCCTTGCCTATGCCTACGAGGGCGAGGCGGAAGGCGTTCATCACGTCGCCGAGCTTGTAGCCCTTGTCCTCTACCCACTTCATGACCACTGGCTCCTGACCCTCAACCGAGAAGTCGTCGATGCTCTCAAGCACTTCGGCAAGCTCGCCCATAACCTTGGCTGAGTCTTCCTTCCAGCGCTTCTTCACGGTCTTGGCGTCGTATTCTGTCGGCGCGATGAAGAAGAATGAGCAGAGAGGCCAAAGCTCCTTCACGAAGCTCACGCGGTCCTTCATCATCGCTACAACCTTCGTGATGCGCTCCATGGACTCGTCGATGCCGTTGTTGGCAACGATGGGCGCGAAGAGGTTGGCTATCTCCTCGTTCGACTTGCGGAGGATATACTCATGGTTGAACCAGATGCCCTTCTGATAGTCGAACTTGGCGCCCGACTTTGAGCACTTGTGTATGTCGAACTGCTCAACAAGCTCGTCGAGCGAGAATATTTCCTGCTCTGTGCCAGGGTTCCAGCCGAGAAGGGCGAGGAAGTTGACAACAGCCTCGGGGAAGTAGCCACTCTCGCGGTAGCCCGATGAGATGTCGCCTGTCTTCGGGTCGTGCCACTCCAACGGGAACACCGGGAAGCCGAGGCGGTCGCCGTCGCGCTTCGAGAGCTTGCCCTTGCCTTCCGGCTTGAGAAGCAGTGGCAGGTGGGCGAAAGTCGGCATGGTGTCCTCCCAGCCGAAGGCACGGTAGAGGAGCACGTGAAGCGGTGCCGACGGCAGCCACTCCTCACCACGTATCACGTGGGTAATCTCCATCAAGTGGTCGTCGACGATGTTTGCCAAGTGATAGGTAGGCAGCTCGTCGGCGCTCTTGTAGAGCACCTTGTCGTCGAGGATGTCGCTCTTTATCACCACGTCGCCGCGAATCATGTCGTCAACGTGAACCTCGATGCCCGGCTCCACCTTGAAGCGCACAACATACTGCTCGCCGTCGGCGATGCGGCGCTCCACTTCCTCCTTCGGGAGGGTGAGCGAGTTGGTCATCTGCTGGCGCGTGTGTGCGTCATACTGGAAGTTCTTTATCTCGGCGCGCTTTGCCTCAAGCTGCTCTGGTGTGTCGAAGGCGATGTATGCCTTGCCGTCGGCAAGAAGCTGGTCGACATATTTCTTGTAGATGGCACGGCGCTCGCTCTGGCGGTAAGGCCCGTGGTCGCCACCAAACGACACGCCCTCGTCAAACTTGATGCCGAGCCAGCGGAACGACTCTATGATGTAGTCCTCGGCTCCCGGCACGAAACGGTGGGAGTCGGTGTCCTCGATGCGGAACACGAGGTCGCCGCCGTGCTGGCGGGCGAAAAGATAGTTATACAAAGCTGTACGCACACCACCGATGTGCAGCGGTCCTGTAGGACTTGGTGCGAAACGCACCCTTACTTTTCTATCTGACATAATGCTTATGTTAATTGTTTTCGATACAAAGGTAGTACATTTTTCCCGATTTTCACATTTTTTTTGTAATATTGCAGTCGGAAACACCAAATATAATAATGTATGTATAGATTTGACAATAACAACAGCCGCTTTTGGCGCAATCTGCTTAGCCGCATCGCGCTGATTGTGGTGACGGTGACGGTGATTGTCTGGTCGCTGCCGCGCAACGAGAGCCAGCGCTTCAAGTACGACATAGGAAAGCCGTGGATGTACGGGTCGTTCATTGCCAAGTTCGACTTCCCTATCTACAAGACCGACGAGACGATCAAGGCGCAGGAGGACTCGCTCCTTGAGACCTACCAGCCCTACTACAACTACGACAAGTCGGTGGAGACGAAGGAGGTGGAGAAGTTTCTCGCCGACTTCCGCAACGGCATTCCCGGACTGCCACACGAATACGTGGGCATCATCGCCCAGCGACTGCACCAACTCTACCAGACGGGCATCATGGACACGCCAGAGTACAACGAGATATACCGCGACTCCACGTCAACGGTGAGGATAGTGATCGGCAACAACGCGCAGAGCCTGTCGCTCAGCAGCTTCTACTCCACGCTGTCGGCCTACGAACAGCTCTTTCTCGACAACCGGGTGGCTGAGCAGCGCCCCATTCTGCAACGCTGCAACCTCAACAACTACATAGAGCCTAACCTCATATACGACAAGGAGCGGTCGGAGACCGAGAAGAACGACCTCCTCTCGTCAATCCCGCCGGCAAGCGGCATGGTGATGAGCGGACAGAAGGTGATCGACCGCGGCGACATCGTCGACGAGTACACCTACCGCGTGCTCAACTCCTTCGAGCGCGAGATGCAGCGCCGCTCCGCCACGCAGAACGAGCTGACGAGCACGCTCATCGGACAGATTATCTTCGTCACGCTCATGGTGGTGCTCTTCACAATGTACCTCGCCCTCTTCCGCCGCGACTACTTCAACAAGCCGCGCTCCATAGCCATGCTCTACTCGCTCATCACGCTGTTCCCGGTGATAGTGTCGATGATGGTGCGCCACAACTTCCTGAGCGTCTACATACTGCCGTTCGCCATGGCGCCGATATTCGTGCGCGTGTTCATGGACTCGCGCACGGCGTTTGTGTCGCACGTCACGATGATTCTAATCTGCACCACGGCCGTGCGCTACCAGTATGAGTTCATCATCATACAGATTGTGGCTGGACTGATTGCCATCTACTCCCTGCGCGAGCTGACGCGCCGCGCACAGGTGTTCAAGACGGGCATACTCGTTGCCATGGGCAGCGCACTGGTGTACTTCGCCCTGCAGATGATTCAGGACAACGACTTCACCATCATGGACCACGACATGTACTACCACTTCGCCGTGAACGGCGTGTTCCTCCTGCTGTCGTACCCGCTGATGTACATCATCGAGAAGATGTTCGGATTCGTGTCGAGCGTCACGCTCTTCGAGCTGTCAAACACCAACCGCGGCGTGCTGCGCAACCTCTCGGAGGTGGCGCCGGGAACATTCCAGCACTCCATCACCGTGGGCAACCTCGCCGCCGAGATTGCCAACAAGATTGGCGCCAACTCGCTGCTTGTCCGCACCGGTGCACTGTATCACGACATCGGAAAGATGGTCGACCCCGTGTTCTTCACCGAAAACCAGGCCGGTGTCAACCCCCACGACAACATGCCCTACAAGGAGAGCGCGCGCATCATCATCAGCCACGTGACGGAGGGCGTGAAGATTGCTGAGCGCGAGAACCTGCCGAACATCATACGCGACTTCATCGTGACCCACCACGGCACCGGACTGACAAAGTACTTCTACATAAAATACAAGAACGAGCACCCCGATGAGGATGTCGACCCGGAACCGTTCCGCTATCCGGGTCCCAACCCATTCACGCGCGAGCAGGCCATCCTGATGATTGCCGACGGCGTGGAGGCGGCGTCGCGCTCACTGCCTGAATACACGGAGGAGAGCATCTCCAACCTTGTCAACAAGATTATCGACGGCGACGTGGCTGACGGCTACTTCAAGGAATGTCCAATCACATTCCGCGACATCGCCCTCGCCAAACTCGTACTAATCGAGCGCCTCAAGGCCATCTACCATACGCGCATCTCCTATCCTGAGGCCAAAAAGTAGGGGGTGTCGAGCTCCCGCTCGACACTTGAAGTTTCAATTGCCGGTGCTGTGTCGAGCAGGAGCTGGACACCGCCTAATGCTGCACAAACCACGCGGTTTGTGCAGTTTTTTGTTGTCTATTTGTTAATAGACCTTAAAATAAATCTCCATTTTACGGAAAAACAGAACAATTCACTTACCTTTGCAACCAATTTTCAAGGTAATTAAGGTAAATAAGATAACAAAAATGAACAAATTGAAAATGGCTTGCTTGACAGCAGTGATTGCATCAAGCAGCAACATGTTTGCAGGAGGACTACTCACAAACACCAATCAGAATGTGGCATTCAACCGTATGATGAGCCGTGAGGCTTCAATAGGTATCGACGGCGTTTACTACAACCCGGCTGGCGTCGCATTCATGAGCGAGGGACACCACCTGTCGCTCAACTGGCAGTTGGCTTACCAGACGCGTACCATCAAGAACGACTACCGCCTGTTCACCAACAACACCAACAACCCCACCACTCCACGCGATTTCAAGGGCAAGGCTTTCGCGCCTGTCATTCCCTCTCTACAATATGCCTACAACAAGGGACGCTGGTCGTTCCAGGCCAACTTTGCCCTGACGGGCGGCGGCGGCAAGTGCACGTTTGACAACGGACTCGGCTCGTTTGAGAAAATCGTGAGCGAGACGGCAATGGGTGCTTGCCAGTTGGCGCAGGTTGTCGACGGCGCTGCAAGCGCTTACGGCGTGCCTGCCATATTCTCATCGGACGCCGTGTTCGGCAAGTCGGGCAAGTACAGCTATGAGAGCTACATGCACGGCCGACAGTATTACTACGGATTGTCTATAGGCGCTGCATATAAGTTCAACAACAACTTCTCGGCTTTCGCCGGCGTGCGCACCGTATACGCTTCATGCAACTACTACGGATATGTGGAAAACATAAAGGTGGGCAACATGCCTCTCTACCAGGTGCTCGACCCTACAAAGACCGGCGCTGCCAACATCGAGCTTAGCTGCGACCAAAGCGGACTCGGCTTCACTCCTATCCTCGGCATCGACTACAAGGCAGGACGCTGGAACTTCTCTGCAAAGTATGAGTTCAAGACGCGCATCCGACTGAAGAACAAGTCGGTGAACCAGACTCCTTCTATAGGCAACCTCGCCGACAATCTGCACGATGCTTACATAAACAACGGTGTGCCATCGGTTGCTGCCGACGCCATCCTGAGCAACAACAATGTGCAGGGCGCCATGCTTGCACTCAAGCAGCAGTTCGACACGAAGCTCGACAAGGCCATCGGCGAATATGAGGACGGCAAGAAGATAGCCGGCGACATTCCCGCACTGCTCACCGTCGGCGTAGGCTACAAGCCTGTCGACGCTCTGCGCATCAACGTGGGATTCCACTGGTTCGACGACAAGAACGCCACGTCATACAACAACCGCAACAAGAAGCTCGACCGCGGAACATTAGAGTACAATGCCGGCGTGGAATATGACATCAACAAGAAGTTCACCGTCAGCACCGGATGGCAGAACACCAACTACGGACTCTCCGACGACTACATGGACGACAAGTCGTTCGTCGTAAGCTCCAACTCTGTTGCCGTGGGTGGCGTGATGCACCTGTCGAAGAAAATGGATCTCAACGTGGCTTATTTCCACACTTTCTATGGCCACAAGAAAACTACTGAGGAGGTTGACCTCGGCAGCAACACCAAGCTCAACTACTCGTCAGACTACACCCGCAACAACAACGTGTTTGCAGTGGGTCTTGATATAAATTTCTAAAGCGCATAAAATAGTGACATGCCTTATTGGATGGCATGTCACTTTTTTTATAAACAGGCAAAATACATACAACATCGCATTTAAAATTGGAAAGTCTTTAATGAACAATATCACACAACTACAATGAAATCAAATTTAGTATATATAAAAATGTTCATCTGGGGAATTATTATAAGTATTGGATTTTTTACTTCAATAAATATTGCTTTAGAAATTATCTTTTCACTATTCAACAGTTCTGTAATGACGGACATTAACATGTTATATTTAATGTCTGCAATTCATTTTACTGGTCTTATTTGTACATTATACGTATCATTAAAATTTGGAAAATCTCTCATAAAGAGCATCCAAAAATTGGCACCATAATTTTGGCTTTCATTTACAAAAATTTTAAATGACAATAGAGTATGAGAATAATTGAACTAATAAAAATCATTTCCAGTATATTTATATGTGCAGCATGTCTAATAAGTGCATTTGGATTTATTTATGAATACTATTTAAATAAAGGTAAGCACTATGAATACACCACACATATCACAGCTATTATATTCTGTTTATATGTCGCTTATAAAAGTGGTAGATACACTTACCTGCAGCTCTTTGCTACAAATAGGTAACACAAAAAAGCATGAGTTTGAATGGTTCACATTCAAACTCATGCTTTTTTATTTATTCCGCCGACGGCTTGAAGCGCAACGTCACTACATGCTCACCTGTCGGTGTCTGGTACTGCGGGAGGCAGGAGTCGCCACCACACGAGTGGTTGCCGATGCCACGCTGCCAGAAGTCGAAGTGGGCAAAGGTCTGCTCACTGCGCTTGAGGTCGTAGGGATGCTTGCCGCCATAGAACACGTCGTAGTTGAACTGCTGGTCGTCGACATGCGACAGCGAGAACGCCACTTGACCCTCGGTGTCGATGCGCAGCTTCATGCGTCCGTCCGACAGGGTGAGGTCGCGCAGCCCCTGGCGGTCGCCCATAGTCTGCGGTGCACTCTGCTCCTCAAACATTCCGTCAACGGTTGTGGTGTAGCGTCCGAACATTGAGCCGCGCTGACGGTCGATATAGTTCGACCACGGACCCTTGGCGTAGTATTCCACCTGCTCCAGTCCCGGAGCAAACTGCATTGTCACTCCCACGCGGCGCGTGTCGCGGCTTGAGTTGTTGAACGCTATGCGCATGTCAACAGTGCCGTCGGGATAGATGGTATAGTTGATGTGGTGGGTATCCTTGCCGTTCGATACAGACGTCTCCACAACCACATTCTTTCCAGACTTCTTCGGAGCCGACACGAGTAGCTTCTTACCCGTGAGCGCACCCTCCTCCTTGTTGTCGTTCTCGGCAATGCCACCCGTGGCGCCAAGCGAGATATTGTCGTTGGCAATGCGGCGGAAGCCGTTGAAGTCGGGTCCTGCCTCAGGCATCACGATTTGGCGTCCGCGATACTGCCAGTCGGCTATCGTGCCGTCCTCGGCAAACACGATGCAGAAGTTGTTGCCCGTCACGGTGTTGCCCTTTATGCCCAGCTTGCCGTCGGCTGCCACAGCCGGCAGTGTGCCGTGAGGCCGCTGCACGAATGTCGGGTCGGCAGTGGTTGGACTGTCGGCAGACGCGTCGGCAGTGAGGAGGAACTGCTGGTCGGCAACGGGATAGCCTTCGGCTGCCCATGCAGCATCGTTGCCAAGGCGCAGGCTGAAGTTAATCATGTATTCGCTGCCCTGCTGCGGCACCGTCTTGTAAGGCACGTTGACGGTGCACGTGTTGCCAGGCTGACACGACGGCATCTCAGCCACACCTGTCTCAACCGGCGTGCCGTCGCGCAGAACGGTATACACAAGGTAGAGGTTGGCGGCGATATCGGTGAAACGGTACTTGTTGCGGAGTGTCAGCTCATGGTTCTGGAACTTCACGAAGTCGATGTTGCGGTAGACATACTTCACCTCGGTGAGCTTTGCCGTCCACTCGCGTCCCGGGGTGATGATGCCGTTGCTCATGAAGTCGCCCTGGAAACCAAGGTCGCCACGGTTGTGCTTGGTGTAGTCGTAGCCGGAGGTGTAGTAGTGGAGTCCGGTGGCGGCGTCGACAAGTGCCTGGCGGTTCTTTATGCGGCGTGTGTCGTAGAGTCCCTGGTCAACCCAGTCCCAGATGCAGCCGCCGGTGATGCCGTCGCTGCCCTCAATCTGGTCCCAGTATTCCTGCAGGTTGCCCACAGCCTGTCCCATGGCATGGGCATACTCGCAGATGAAGTAGGGCTTGCCGTTGAGTCCGCTGCGGTGCTTCTTCACGTCCTCTACAACGGGATACATGTCCGACCCGAGATCGGAATACTTCTCGCCGTGGTTGTAGCCCTCGTAGTGCACGAAGGCGTCGCGGCCGGGCAGGAGGCGCTTCACCTCGTCGTAGGTGGCTTGGAAATTGGAGCCACCGCCCGACTCGTTGCCGAGCGACCAGAACACTATGCTCGGATGGTTGCGGTCGCGTAGCACCATGCGCGACGTGCGGTCCACATAGGCATTGCGCCACGACGGGGTGTCCGACAGCGACTGCATGGCGTGGCACTCCACATCGGCCTCATCCATGCAGTACAGTCCGTAGTAGTCGAACATGGCATACATCTTTGGCTGGCGCGGATAGTGGCTCGTGCGCACGGTGTTGACATTAGCCTGCTTCATCAGTTCCACGTCGCGCTGCATGGTGGCGGCGTCGATGGCATGGCCGAGGAGCGGATGTATGTCCTGCGTGTTGACACCCTTGAAATACTCGCGCTTACCGTTGACATATATAAGGTTGCCGCGCTGCTCCACGGAGCGGAATCCATAGCGCGTCGAGAACACCATCTCCTCATGGCCGGAATGTGTCTGGCGCACTACAACGGTATAGAGGTTAGGCGTCTCGGGCGACCATGGGTGCAATCCCTGCAGGTTGTCAAACTGCACGCTGACCTTCTGCGACGGCTGCGCGCCCGACAGCTTCACGTCGGCATACTCCGTGGCGACACGCTTGCCGTCGGGATCGAGCAGTTCCACCTCAACGCGGCGGTTGCCTTTCTGACGGAGGGCGTTGTCGATGGTCAGTTCAACGTTCATGGAGCCTGATGTGTAGTCGGCGGTGTTGAGATGCGATGTGATGTAGTGGTCGGCTACAAATGCCTTCGGAGTGGCAACGAGATACACGTCGCGGTGGATGCCCGCGAGATGCCACATGTCCTGGCCCTCAAGGTATGAGCCGTCAGACCAGCGGTAGACGCGCACCGACACATTGTTGTCGCCCTTGCGCACCAACTGCGTCACGTCAAACTCGGCATCGGTGTTGGCACCCTGCGAGTAGCCGGCATACTTGCCGTTGACCCACACCACAATGGCGCTGCACGCACCGTCGAAATGCAGGAACACGCGCTTGCCCTCAGCCCAGTCGTCGGGCAACTGGAAAGTGCGGCGGTAGGAGCCAACTGGATTTTTGTCGAAGTTGTCGTCGATGGCGTTGATGTGTGGAGGCTCTGCCTTGAACGGATAGCCAACATTATTATATACAGGCACGTCGTAGCCAGCCATCTCCCAGTTGAGCGGCACACTGATGTCATCCCATGACGACACGTCGGCACCGTCGGCATAGAAGTCGGCCTCGCCGGGCTTGCCCTTGCGCCAGTCGGCGGTGTAGCGGAACTTCCAGTCGCCGTTGAGCAAGAGGTAGTCGGCATGGTGGGGAGTGACCCACGGGAAGTGGTAGTACTCGTCCTGCTGCATTAGCGATGTGCTGGAGTAAGGAATGAATGTGGCATGAGCTGGCTGCTTGCGGTCCTCAAACTTCGTCTCGTCCTCCACCCAAGCGTCGCTGAACGGTGAAGCCACAGCCTTCTGCTTTGCGGCAGCCATGGCGCCTGTTGCTTTCCTTGCCTTCGGTGCGGCAACAACCGATGCGCACGCCATCAGTCCTGCCACTGCCAAGGCACTAAATAAGATTTTCCTGTTCATTTGATTTTTTAGGTCTTTAAGTAATCATTGTCTCTTTCTATATGCAAAGGTAACGGAAAATACACTAAAAGACAGCTGGAAATGCAGAAATATCACATTTTTCATAAAATATTTTTGTTTTTATGCTGATAAATCCAAATTATTCACTACCTTTGCATCCGCTTTCAAGAAGCAACGGGTGGTTACCAGAGTGGCCAAATGGGGCAGACTGTAAATCTGCTGGCTATGCCTTCGGTGGTTCGAATCCATCACCACCCACCTCTAAAAGGAGTATCACAATCGTGATGCTCCTTTTTTGTTTTCCACACCATTTTAGCGAAACGACGGACTCACGTCCTCAGCCATGCTCAAAAGGTTGCTTTCACGGAAAAAGCGGTATGAGAATCTCTTGTCGAAATTCTCATACCGCTTATATTCAATGTGTTGAGCTATTGCGACTCGGCACAGAGCAATCAATACTCGTCCTCGTTGAAGAGGAA
>JBNMLZ010000057.1:0-12558 GCA_050875085.1 Prevotella sp.
CTCTAACGCCGGGGGCGGGGGCGCCCCCTCTCCCAGTAAAAAAAGGCTTCCCTTGCGAGATTTTGTTCTCGCAAGGGAAGCCTTTTTCTTTTTTGTTGTTTTATTTCCTATTTCTTTGCCACGTCAGCAAACTTCTTCATCCATTTTCCGCCCACCATGCACAGTATGCCGATGATGATGAACGGGATGCTCAGTATCTGTCCCATGTCGAGAGGCAACGAAGCCTCGAAAGCCTCCTGGATTTCCTTGGTGTACTCAATGAAGAAACGGGCCACGAAGATATATGTCAGGCAGAGTCCGAAGAAGAAGCCTGTGCCCACACGCTGCGGCTGGCGGCGGTAGATATACCATCCGATGAAGAACAGCATGGCGTAGGCTATCGCCTCGTAGAGCTGTCCCGGATGCCGCGGCATACCGTCCACCTGTTGGAAGATGAACGCCCATGGCACGTCGGTCACCTTGCCGATTATCTCTGAGTTCATCAGGTTGCCAAGTCGTATGAAGCACGCCGTTACGGGCGTTGCGATGGCTATGTTGTCGAGCACCTGCCAGATGTTCATCTTTGTGCGGCGTACGTAGAGCCACAGCGCGAGCATCAGTCCGATGGTGCCGCCGTGCGACGCGAGTCCGCGGTAGCCGGTGAACCGCCATCCTCCCTGCGGCAGGAAGTCTATCGGGAGGAATATCTCCACGAAGTGCTTCCAGCTTGAGAGGAACAGGTCGGGCTGATAGAACAGACAATGTCCCAAGCGCGCACCGGCGAGTATGCCGATGAAGCAGTAGATGAACAGCGGGTCGAACTGCTCGTCCTTCACCTGCTGTTCCCTGTACAGACGGTGCACGATGATATAAGCAAGCGCCAGACCGATGAGCCAGCAGAGCGAATACCAGTGTATGGCTAAATGCCCCATGCTGAATGCTGTGCTGCTCGGATCCCATACTATGTATAAAAGATTAGTCATACACCCTCTCTTTATGTGTTACACGTTGAAGCGGAAGTGCATGATGTCGCCGTCCTGCACCACGTAGTCCTTGCCCTCGATGGAGAGCTTGCCGGCCTCGCGCACGGCAGCCTCAGAGCCATACTTTATATAGTCGTCGTATTTTATCACCTCTGCGCGGATAAAGCCCTTCTCGAAGTCGGTGTGGATCACGCCTGCACACTGTGGAGCCTTCCATCCCTTGTGGTATGTCCAGGCCTTCACCTCCATCTCGCCGGCGGTGATGAATGTCTCAAGGTTGAGCAGGCTGTAAGCCTTCTTGATGAGTCGGTTCACGCCGCTCTCCTCCAGTCCGAGTTCTTCAAGGAACATCTGCTTGTCCTCGTAGGTCTCAAGCGATGCGATGTCCTCCTCCGTCTTGGCGGCGATGACGAGCATCTCGGCACCCTCGCTCTTGGCTATCTCGGCAATCTGGTCGGAATATTTGTTGCCGCTCTTGGCGGAAGCCTCGTCAACGTTGCACACGTAGAGCACCGGCTTTGCGGTGAGCAGGAAGAGGTCGTGGGCGTAGTGCTGTTCCTCCTTCGACTCAAACTCCACTGTGCGCGCGTTCTTGCCCACCTCAAGCACTTCCTTGTAGGCGTTGAGCACGCTGACGGCAATCTTTGCGTCCTTGTTGTTGCCTATGGCGGCAATTTTCGACTGCTTCTGGAGCTGTGCCTCTACAGTCTCAAGGTCCTTGAGCTGCAGCTCGGTGTCGATAACCTCCTTGTCCTCCACAGGGTTGACGCTGGCACCGCCCTCACGCACGATGTTGTCGTCGTCGAAGCAGCGGAGCACGTGGATTATGGCGTCGGTCTCGCGGATGTTGCCGAGGAACTTGTTGCCGAGTCCCTCGCCCTTGCTGGCACCCTTCACGAGTCCGGCGATGTCGACGATTTCGCAGGTAGCCGGCACGATGCGTCCCGGGTGAACTATCTCGGCGAGCTTGGTCAGGCGCTCGTCGGGCACGGTGATTACGCCCACATTAGGCTCGATTGTACAGAAGGGGAAGTTGGCTGCCTGTGCCTTGGCGTTGGAGAGGCAGTTGAAAAGAGTGGACTTGCCCACGTTAGGGAGTCCCACGATACCACATTTTAATGACATGTCTTTATATTGTTATTTTTTCTTGTTTTGCGATGTAATATAGTGCAAAGTTACTGCTTTATATTGAAATAACGAATTTTTATTGTGGTAAAACCTGCGTTTGGCTATTTCTTGCGGATGACGGTCAGTCCGTCGCGCAGCGGTATGATAACTTGTTCCACGCGCTTGTCCTCAGCCACGAGGTCGTTGAAGCGGCGTATACCTTGCGTCTGGTGGTCGTGGTCGTAGGCGGGGTCTACCACGTGGCCGTCCCACAGGGTGTTGTCGGCGAGTATGTAGCCGCCCGGACGCAGCAGCGAGAGCACCATCTCGTAGGTCTCTACGTAGGTGCGCTTGTCGCCGTCTATGAACGCCATGTCGAACTCTATGCCGAGCTTTGGCGCCTCCACATTGGCGTCGCCGATGCGGAACTCTATCTTGTCAGCCACTGGTGAGCCTTCAAGCCACGGGCGGGTGAAGTCCTCCATCTCGTCGTTTATCTCGAAGGTCCACACCTTGCCGCCCTCTGGCAGTCCCTCCGCCATACAGATGGCGCTGTAGCCCGAGAAGGTGCCCACCTCAAGGATGTTCTTCGGGCGTATCATCTCGACGAACATCTTCAGCAGTCGTCCCTGCAGATGTCCCGACGCCATGCGTCCGTGTATGGTGTGGATGTTGGTGGCGCGGTAGAGGCGGTAGAGGTAGTCGCCCTCGGGGGCGGAGTGGTCGAGCACGTAATGCTCCAGTTCTTCTGTCATAATTATTGATTCTTTGTTGTGTGAGTGATAGCCTCAAGCGCCAGTCTGTAGGAGTCCATGCCGAATCCGCATATCACGCCCAGGCAGGCGCACGATATCATCGACTTGTGGCGGAACTCCTCGCGCTTGTGCACATTGCTGATGTGCACCTCGATGACGGGGCTTTTCAGCGAGCGTATGCAGTCCTGCAGGGCGATGCTCGTGTGGGTGTAGGCGCCGGCATTGAGGATGATGCCGTCGGCGGAGAAGCCCACCTCCTGCATCTTGTCGATGAGGCAGCCCTCGATGTTGCTCTGGTAATAGTCTATCTGTATGTCGGGGTATTGGGCGCGCAGCTTTTCGAGATATGCCTCGAAGGTGCTGCTGCCGTAGATTCCCGGCTCACGTGTGCCGAGAAGATTGAGGTTGGGGCCGTTGATGATTTGTATTCTCATTGTGTGCTGCATTTTATTTTGGTTATTTTAAGCGGCGGACGGGAGTCCGCCGTTCCGAGAGGGGGCTGGCGGCGGACGGGAGTCCGCCGTTCCGAGTGGAGTTGGCGTCGGACGGGAGTCCGCCGTTCCGGGTGGGGACTGGCGTCGGACGGGAGTCCGGGGTTTACCAGCTTGATGTTGAGCCTCCGCCGCCTGTTGAGCCGCCTCCGAACGAGCCTCCGAAGCTTCCGCCTCCGCCCGAGCCTCCGCTGCCGAACATGGATCCAATGATGGCGCCATCGGCAAAGGCGTTGCCGGAGCCGTCGTCGATGAACTCGTCCTTGGTGACGGTGTGTCCGCAGTACTTGCATATGTACACCGTGCGGCGCACGCGCCGGCGCTGTCCCTTGATGCGCAGAATCTCCGAGCTCACCTTGTGCAGCGCTCCGCGCTTGTGGCACTTCGGGCAGCGCTGCTGGTTGCCGAGGAGGTATATCACGAGAATAGAGACGCCCACCATCATGACAAGCATGAACAGCGCCACCATTGCGCCGTCATCGTCATCGTCAGCATCGGGCTTCATCGAGCCGTCAAGCACCTTGGCAGCCGCTCTCACGCCAGCCACCATGCCGCCGTCCCAGTCACCTTGCTTGAAGCGTGGCACCATCTGCTGCGTCTGTATGCGCTTCGACATGGCGTCGGTCATGGTGCCCTCGATGCCGTAGCCGGTGGTGAAGCGCACCTTGTGCTGGTCCATGACGAAGAGAATGAGCAGTCCGTTGTCCGACTTCTTCTTGCCGATGCCCCACGTGCGGAACAGCTCGTGGGCGAAGTCGAAGATGTCGCTCTCGCCGATTGACGGCAGCATCACGACAGCCGTCTCTATGCCCGTCGACCGCTCAAGCCGTCCGAGCACCGCGTTGATGGAGTCGCGTGCCGTGGCAGACAGAATCTGCGCAGGGTCGCTCACGTACTGGCGTGCGTCATGCAAGCGCACGTTGGGCACGTCGCCAACTGTGTACTGCCGCGTCTCCGCGCCCGTGGCGGTGATGGCGCACAGCGTGATGAGGAGCACGGCAAGGAGCCGGTGCACGCGCCTGATGGCGTGCATGCCGGCCGACTTGAATAGTGTTGTCATTGAAATAAATTAAAATTCCACTTTCGGGGCTTTCTCGGCACCTGCCTCAGCCTCGAAATAGTTCTTCTTGTCGAATCCGCAGATGCCGGCGATGATGCTCTTCGGGAATCGGCGTATGCTCACGTTGTAGTCCTTGGCGGCATCGTTGAAGTCCTTGCGTGCCACGTTGATGCGGTTCTCCGTGCCTTCGAGCTGCGACTGAAGCTCCAGGAAGTTCTGGTTGGCCTTCAGGTCGGGGTAGTTCTCGGTGATGGCGAGCAGTTTGCCGAGCGCCGATGTCACGTCGCCCTGCGCCTTTTGGTACTGCGCGAGTTGCTGCGGAGTGCAGTTCGACGGGTCAATCTTCACCTGCGTTGCCTGCGAGCGAGCCGCCATCACAGCCTCAAGCGTCTGGCTCTCGTGCTTGGCGTAGCCCTTGACGGTGTTCACGAGGTTGGGTATGAGGTCGGAGCGCCGCTGGTACTGCGTCTCCACGTTAGCCCACTTGTTGTTCACTTCCTCGTCCTGGTTTACCAGTCCGTTGTAGCTGCCCACGCCCCAGAGCACGAGCACCACGATCACCACTCCAGCGATGATCCATCCTAAATGTTTCGGTTTGTTGTTCATATCACATATTTTGAATTATACTTATCTGCCGACAGTTGCACACGCTTTCGCATGTGTAATGAATCAGTGTCAAATTTAGCCATTAAAAATCAATCGGGCAACAAATTTATGTGTTTTCTTTGTAGAATTGCCAAAAAATGTGGATATTTGCATTATAAAAAATAGTGGCAATATATGCGAATAACAAACAATATAAGAAAACATATACATATATTATTGCTGTTGTGTGTGGCAGTGGCGACTGTATTGGTGTCGTGCACCACAGATCATGGCATACCCGCAGCGCTGTCCGACAGGGCTCTCGTTGCAGCCGTGGCGTCTAAGGATTCCGCCCTGCGGTTCTTGGCGTCTGTCGACAGCAGCGAGGCACGGTCGGAGTCGGTGCGCGCACGCTACGGTGTAATTCGTCTCCTTGCCGACTATCATCTCGACAAATGCCAGTCTGACGACTCCTCCATGATAGCCATTGAAAGATATTTCGACCACAGTGGCGACAATCCCGAGGTGAAGGCTGTGGCAAAGATAGCCATCGGTCTGACACACGAGCTTGCCGGTGACGACGACAAGGCGCTGCCGTGCTATGTGTCGGCGGCCAACATGCTGCATGGGTCGTCGGAGTGGCTGCTGCTCTACACTGTTTATTCCCACTGGGGTTGGCTTCTGAAGGTGGAGCCACCTTATACCATGGCTATGAAGAACCTGCGCATTGCCGAAAAGTACGCCCGACGGCTTGGCGACACAAACCGCATAGCGCGTGTACTTGGAATGCAGGGGTGGTCGCTGCTGTTCTGCGACCGCTTTGCAGCCTCCCATCCGCTCTTCGACCGGGCGATAGCCATGTCGAGGAATGGAGGTATATGGCTGTCGTGGCTCTACAAGAGCAAGGCATCGGCGTTTGAGATGGAGGGCAACCATGTACGCGCCCTTGAATATGTCAATCTCGCCATAGCCGCATTGCGGAAGCCCGACAAGTCGCTCGACGGTATAAAGGGCACTTGCTTCATCGGGCTGGGGCAGTACGACTCGGCGCGTGTGTATATAGAGCGTGGCAGACTCGACAAGTTCCACTACCAGAAAGCCACCTACTACAGTGAGATGAGCGACCTCTGGCGCGTTCATGGCGACTACAAGGCGGCGCTTCAATACAAGTCGCTCTACTGCATGGAGGTAGACTCGCAGTATGAGGAAGACCGCAACAAGCAACTCGCGCAGGCTGAGCGCCGCTACAACTATGCGATTGTGGCTGCCGAACGCGACAACCTGAAGCTTGCCAATGGGCGCAAGACGGCACTGATGGCGGCACTTGTGGGAGTGTTGTGTGCAGCCGTGGCTGTGTTCTCCTTCCTCCACCAGCGCTACCGCCACCGCACGGAGAATGCCCTGCGCATGAAGGAAAACCTGCTCCAGCAGACCCTTTCGCAGATGAAGGAACGCAACTATGAGCTGATGCAGACACAGCGTGAGGCGCAAGACAAGGAGATGGCGCTAATGAAGAGCCTGTCAACCAAGGACGAGCAGATTGACCACCTGCGACAGCAGCAGCGTGAGCTGAAGATGCGGATGCTGAGCAACAGCGACGTGATACACAAGATAGAGCAGTTGCCGTCGATGAACGAGAAGAAGAAAATCAATTCGGCGCGCAACATAGCACTGACTGCCGATGAGCAACAGAACCTCATCGACTCTACAAACGTGTGCTACGACAACTTTGTCGACCGCCTTGTGGCACAGTTCTCCGACCTTACTACCGATGACGTTTGTCTCTGTTGCCTGCTGAAGCTCGGGGTGAGCGCCCAGGACCAGGGCCTGTTGCTCAATGTGTCGGATGCCACATTGCGCACGCGTAAGTACCGACTGAAGAAAAAGAAGATGCTCATAGGTGACGAATATGAGACGTTGAACGACTTCATAAGTTCATTCTGAAAAATGCAGAATGTAATAAAAAACGCATGAAAATCTACGAAATGTAATGTATTTTGGCGAAAAAATTATCAATGTCTACATTGTGTGATGCGCCGATAATGCCGTAAATAGCGGACATTCAGTTGCTTACGGCATTTTTGTATGTAAGTGGCGTGTCTACGCTGAAATTGCGGAATGACATGCGTATTTGCTGAATTTTGCATAATTTTGCAAAAGTAAAAACCATATAGAATAACCAACTTCAATCTCAAACGCTTATGAAGAATATTCTTTTACTCATGATGTTTGCCGGATGCAGCCTCACGTCAGTGGCGCAGACAAAGGCAAACCCACAAAAGGTTCTCACCGAGCAAATGGTGCAGGCTCATGCCGCCACCGCAAAGCCGGGACTGCCCAAGGGATTTGACCCATTGCAGCTCAGCGCGCGTCTCGCCCCCGAAACGCTGAAAGGCATCGTTGCCAATCGCCGGAACACTAATTCACGCCCGAATGTGCGGCTTCAGACCCCGAAACGTCAGATGAAGCGCGCTGGCGAGACTGTCGACACCGTGCAGTGCTATTCTGTGGTGCAGTCGTACTACAGCGGCTACACGATGGATCCTGCCGGAGGCGATGTGCTGAGCTATAATATAGGTGTGACGGTGGACGGCACGAAGGTGACTTTCTCCAACTTCTTCAACCTCTACGACCCTAACGCATATTCACCAGCCTACGACTATCCGTTCTCGGGAACATACGACCCTGAGAAGAAAACCATCACCGTGTCCACGAAGTCGAACTTCGCCGATGCCACAATATGCGGCAGCTTCTTCAACTATTATCCCGCCGTGCTCATGGCAGGAAAGATAAACAGCCAAAACAAGCTTGAACCCGACGATGAACTTGTGTTCCATGTTGAGGGCAACTTCGAGCGCATCACCACCGACCAGGCTGTGTGCGCCTTCATGTACACACCTGACGGCAGCCAGAGCTATGGCGTGCAGGAGGCTTTCAAGAAGATTATCATACAGGAGCCGACCGACAAGCCGAGCATCGTTGCCGTGAACGACGAGATGAACCTCGGACAGACATTCACCGACTACCCAACGTCGAAGACGCTCTATCTTGCCAACCTCGGCAACTCCGACTGTGACTTTGCCATCGAGACCGAGTCTGATGACGACAGCTACACCGTCGACCCCGTTGCTGGAAACATAAGCGGAAAGCGCGTCATGCCAATCGACGTTACGCTGAAGGCAGCCAAGGCGGGCGAGTACGACGGTATCTCCACCATTGAATGGGACGGTGGCGATCCAATCATGGCACAGTTCACAGGCACCGTGAACAACTATCCCGACTACAGCAAGGCTGTCAAGGGAGGCGACTTCACGCTGACTACCGACATTGACTATCCATTCGTGCCCGACCAGCTTGCCGACGGCACCAATGTCGCAGCATCGGCTACCCATGGCATTGGCAACGCCACATCCAAGCTCTACGCCACATTCACCGTGCCGGAGGGCAAACTCGGCACCTTCTCATGGAAGGGCGTGTCTAACAACAGCTCCGACTGGTATGCCAACGCCGGTGGCGTGTTTGTCGACGACGAGAAGTTCTCGGCATTTACCGGACAGAACGAAGACCTCTCCGACAAGGTGGAGCTCGCACCTGGCGAGCACGTGGTGCGCTTCCAGTACGACAGCTACAACTACTCCGGACTCGAAGAGAACCGCCTCTACGTATACGACCTCAACCTCGCCCTCTCCGATCTTGCCAGCGATGCGGCAGATGTGAAGACACCATCCGTAGACCTCGGCAACTTCATCGCAACTGCCGATGAGCCTGCCAACGGACTTGGCTTGATTGAAATCGTCAACAAGGGCAAGAACCCGCTCAAGATAACAAAGACAACAAGCGACAACGATGCTTTCAAACCTGCTGTACAGGCCAACAACGTGGCTACAATGCAAACAGCCACTGTCAGCGTGAGCTTCGATACCGACAAGGCTGGCACATACAACGCCAACATTACAATTGAGAGCAACGCCGGAACATTCACTGTACCGGTAAAGGCGCTTGTGCGCGACATGCCCGACTTCCAGTCAATCGTGAAAGAAGGCGACTTCACATTCACTACCGACCCTGCCCACCCGTGGCTCGTCGAGAATGGCGTGGCCTACAACTCCACTGCCAAGGAACTCGACTACACTCCAACTACTGCATCGTTCACAGTCAACTTCACCGTGCCTGAAGGCAAGATAGGCTTCCTCTCATGGGATGGCGACATCAACTGCAACGCTCCTGCCGACGAGGACAACTGGTATACTGCCGACTATGGACGCATCGAAATCAGCCACCCGATGAACTCCGCACAGACTGACGTGCCTGGCGGCGTGCGCGACGCTGGCTCAAAGGCTGTGTTTGAGAAGGATGATTTCTGGGCTCCGTTCCTGCAGTGCATACCGGGCGAACACTCCATTAAGTTCTCTTACCTGCAGATTGGCGACACACTGTATGCCGGTGAGGACCGTATGCAGATAAAGAACCTGCGACTCAAGCTCATGGACTTCAAGGAGAGCAACGCCGAGCTTATCGACCATTCTGCCAAGTTCGACTCCACATTCGTGGGCTACAACCGCTACACCACTACCACCGTGCAGCTGAAAAACCTCGGAAGCGACCCGCTCGAAGTGCTCGACATCCCGCAGGCTGGTCCCTTCTACGGTGTCATTCCTACGACAACCGCACAGTTTGGCAACACTCTCGACGTGACTCTCTGGTTCTACCCTACAGCACCGGGCGAATACAAGGACAGCCTGACCATCAAGACATCGGCAGGCGACTTCACCGTGGCTTGTGAGGGATATGCAAAGGACGACAAGGGCTACCTGCTCGTGGGCGACTTTGAGGACGACGCAAACGGATGGACCACCTACGATGCCGACAAGGACGGCGAGGGATGGGATCTCGGCTACAATCTCTTCGGAGGCGACTTCCCAGAGTATTGTCACAGTGGCAAGCAGATTCTCGGCTCCGCATCCTACAGCTACACCAACGGCGACATCACTCCTGACAACTGGACAATCTCGCCACTGGTTTCTGTTCCTGACGACGGTGCCATGCTCACATGGTATGTAGCATCGCAGAGCAAGAAGCGCCCTGAGGAACACTACAGCGTGTATGTGCTGACCGAAGACGACGTGCAGAACCCCGAGAACCTCGGCAATCTTACTCCAGAATTCTCTGAGACTCTCAACGAGAACTACGTTGACACATGGGCAAGCCACGCGCTCGACCTCACCTCGTATGCCGGACAGGATGTCTACATCGGCTTCCGCCACCACGACTGCACCGGACAGTGGCTCCTGAAGCTCGACGACGTGTTTGTATGGGAAATGGACAAGTGGAAGAACCATGAGACTGGCATCAGCAACGCCACCATCAATGGCTCTGCCGACAAGACCGTAAAGCGCCAGGAGATATTCGACGCTACAGGATGCCGCGTGCAGACACCACAGAAGGGACTCAACATCGTGCGCACCGTATATGCCGACGGCACGGTGAAGACTACCAAGTATGTGCGCAAATGACGTTACACTAAAAAAACACTTCAATGTTATGAAGAAAACAATTCTTTCAATCATTGCATTCATCATCGCTCTTGCTGCCGACGCGCAGCAGAGCGGTGTTCCAATAGGCTACAGCAACGGCGAGGTTTCTACGTCGGGTGTGATTAGCTCGGCTAAGAAGGACGTGTGGCGGTCGGCCGCCATACACATCGACAGGCAGCTCATCGGCACGTTTGCCGACTGCCACATCGACTCCATACGCGCCGGAATTGCCTCAAAGATAAATGTCGACTCTCTCGTGGTGTGGCTCCGCACGTCGCTCGACGGCGAGAACATAGCGCAGGGCGGCATATCGAAGGCCGACCTGCAGAAGGGCTGGAACCGCGTGGCTCTCGACAAGCCGTATGACATTCCGGCATCGCTTGCCGACGGACTCTACATCGGCTACTCCTACCACCAGAAAAGCTCAACCATGGGTTTCTCCATAATCACGTCCGAGCACAACGACGGCGGACTGTATGTGAAGGAGCCCGACGGCGAGTGGGAGGACTTGAGCGACAAGGGCACGCTCTCCGTTGAGGCGCTTGCCTATGGCGACAAGCTGCCGCAGGTGAACCTCGCGCTCACCGACCTTTCCACACAGCCTACCTACGCCATATCCAACGGCAAGCTGAAGGTGTCTGCCAAGGTGCGCAACCTCGCAACGCTCACCGTCAGCGGCTTCACGTTCCGCTGCTCGGTTGACGGCTACGAGGGCACATACGATGTGCCGCAGACATGCAGTCTCGGCTACAAGGATGAGCAGACGTTCGACTTTGTTGTTGACAACCCCAACGTGGGCGAGGCTGACCAGTCGCCGCGCACGCTCACAGTTACCATAACCGACATCAAGGAGGGCAGCGACGAGGCTGTCGACGACAACACACTCAAGGCGCAGTTTGATGTCGTGGCACAGGATTACACCCGCTACGTGCTGCTTGAGGAGTTCACAACAGAGCAGTGCACCAACTGTCCGCGTATGGCATCCTACATAAAGACCCTGCTCGCCGATGAGAAGTATGCCGAGCGCGTTAACGTGGTCACACGTCACGCCGGTTACTACACCGACTGGCTGACCGCCACATGCGACAACGACTATCTCTGGCTCTTCAACGCTGGCGGCTCTACCTACGCTCCTGCCGTGATGTACGACCGCAGTGTTCTCGACGGCGGCTCTACTGCCGTTTACTGTCCTGGCTCGCAGGAGGAACTCAACGCTTATATCGACTATGAGCTTACGCAGCCTGCCTACGTGAACCTCAACATCAGCGTCACCGACGATGCCAACGACCCACACCTGCTCCATGTCAACGTGAAGGGCTCACGCTCAAAGGACGACTTCACGTCGCTGCCGGCACGCATCAACGTGGTTGCTGTGGAGGACGACATCCTTGCCCGCAGTCAGGCGGGAGCGGCGAGTGGCTATATGCAGCAGCACGTCAACCGCGGATTCAACAGCGTATGGGGCGACGAGATTGAGTGGAACGGCAACGACTATGAATACTCTTGCGACATCAAGATAAAGAACGACTGCAAGAGGGAGAACATGCAGGTTGTGGCTTACATATCCAACTACAATCCCAACGATGCCACCGACTGCCAGATTGCCAATTCCGCACGTGTGGAATACGCCAACTGGACAACAGGCGTGGAGAGCATCGTCTCCAGCGACACCGATTCGCCTGCCAGCTACTACGACCTCAGCGGAAACAGCATCAGCGGCACCCCTGCCACAAAGGGCATATACATCAAGAAACAAGGAAACACTGCCCAAAAGGTGGTGATTGAATAAAGCAGCCAATGGCCAGCCGGAATTTGCCGACTGGCCATTTTTAATGACAGCTACCACGAAAAACAACTCCAATCCTTTGCCCCATTCTCAAAATAGCTGTATCTTTGTATCTCAAATTAATAAAATATACAACTATGCAAGAAACAAGACAAAACCGTATAGCACGCCTTCTCCAGAAGGAGCTAAGCCTCATTTTCCAAAGTCAGACACGAGCCATGCACGGCGTTATGGTGAGCGTGACACGCTGCCGCGTGTCGCCCGACCTGAGCATCTGC
>JBNMLZ010000058.1:0-12537 GCA_050875085.1 Prevotella sp.
AAGAACAACTGCGGAGCCTATCGCTTGGGCAAGGATCTTGTGAACGGCTCACCAATACGCCAGGACTTTCTGAAAAAGGCATTGGAGTGGATGGCCGACCACGAGACTCGTAGCGGAAAACCACAGTCGGCTGTTGGCTATATGTCCGTGCATCAGCACGACCTCAACGCCATACCGTTGTGGACTTACTTCCAAAACGTTCTGCATTGGGCAATCGCCACGTTCAATATGAAGAAGTTCAAGAAGATAATGAAGGGACTTGACTGGGCAAAGTTCTATGACGATTATCATGACAAGGCTCTCGACATAAAGGCGATGGAGAAGCGCATAGTCGATTTGATAGGCGATGACGAGATACAAAAGCAGCAGGGCATCATCCCTTACGTGCTTACCGGCGACGAGCACTGGCTCGACCTGCGTGCCTTCCCCGACAAGATAAAACTTGCTGTTTGGGAGAATCAACACCACAAGTGCGCCATTTGCGGCAAGGAATTTGACTATGTTTTCATGGAAGGCGACCACATCACGCCTTGGCGTGACGGCGGAAGAACGACCATTGAGAATTGCCAAATGCTTTGCAGGGAGTGCAACAGAAGAAAAGGCAGCAAATGAGTCATTGGCTGATTTCGCAAGAAATAAAAATTGCGGCTTGTCAAGTGGTTTGTTTATGCTACTTGATAAGCCGCAATTTTTTATACGTTTTATATTTCCTCTATAATCTCTGTCAGTTCTTTTCGCTTCTTTTCCGCATGTGGGCAATCCGTTGCGATATGTCCCAAGGGAATGATGGCTACGGCTTCGTATTTGTCTGAATGGAATAGCTCGCTCATTACGTTGGTGTCGTAGTTGCACACCCAACATGTGCCAAGGCCGAGGTCTGCGGCTGCAAGGCAAATGTGCTCGGTGGCGATGGCCACGTCGATGTCGCCGTGTGGCTTGCCGTCATATCCGCGTGTCCAGCATGCCGAGTTGTCTTTCATGCAAATGATGTAGAGTGGGGCGGTGCGGAACCATTCGCGGTCGTAGGCGCGCCAAAGTTTCTTCCTTGCTTCTTCGCTGCGCACGATGACAAACTTCCATGGCTGTTTGTTGCAGGCTGACGGGGCAAGGCGTACGCACTCAAGTATATAGTCAAGGTCGGCTTGGCTTACAGGCTCATCTGTGAACTTGCGTGCCGAAAAACGTTTTTGTGATAATTCGCGGAATGTATTCATTGTTGTGATATTGTTTTTTGCAAATTTAGTCAAAAGAAATTGTTTCGGCAAATTTGAAAGAGTTATTTGTGTGGTTGCTTGCAAAAAATATAGCGGACGCACTTGGCATCCGCTATACGATGAAGGTTTAGAATTCACACGTGTCCGGGTCGGCTCCTAATCTCCCGCTTTTCAAACTTGCAATTTTAGCCATGTCATCCTCGGAAAGCTCAAAGTCGAACACGTCGTAGTTTTCCTTTATTCTGTTTGGAGTGACCGACTTCACCAATGGCAGCACGCCTGTCTGCATCACCCATTTGATGATTACCTGTGCCACGCTCTTGCCATGCTTGGCGGCGATTTCCTTCAGCAGAGGATTGTCGAGAGCCTTTCCGCGTCCGAGCGGACTCCATGCTTCCACCAGGATGCCGTTCTTTCGGCAGAATTCCACGCAGTCAGGCTGTGTGAAACCGGGATGATATTCTATCTGGTCGACAGCCGGACAGATATTGCCTTTTGCCATTATCGGCTCTGCATGGTGCTGCATGAAGTTTGAAAGGCCGATGCTGCGGATCTGTCCCTCATCATGCAGACGTTCCATCGCCTGCCATGTCTCAATGTTCAGGCGGTCGGCATCCTTGCCAAACTGCAGTTCGTTTGCCGGCCAATGGATAAGATACAGGTCGAGATATTCCAATCCGAGGTCGTTCAGCGTCTTGTCGAAAGCGCGCAATGTCTTGTCGTAGCCGCGCTCCGTGTTCCACACCTTGCTTGTGACAAACAGTTTGTCGCGGCTGACACCGCTTTGCTTAATGCCCTCGCCCACGCTCTTCTCGTTGCCGTATACGGCGGCCGTGTCGATGTGGGTGTAGCCAGATGCTATTGCGCACTTCACGGCATCCACGCAGGTTGCGCCGTCAGGAGTGAGGAAAGTTCCAAAACCAGGGGTTGGAATCATTAGTCCGTTGTTCAGTTTGATTTCTTTTTCCATAATAGAGTGTAATTTATTTATAATGCCGGTGCAAATTTACTATGATTTTTTAATATGCGGTTTCTCTATATTTGCGGTTGTTTTTATTATCTTTGCAAAATCAAGAAGCGAGTGTAAAATAAACAAAAAGAAGAATGTCATGGCAATACTTGAATACAAAATTCCGCACCATTTGGAGACCCTTTGCAGCCATATTGCCTATCCGCAATTTGTCCTTCCATTGCATAAGCACGTGGAGTATGAGCTTATGCTCTTCACACAGGGCAGTGGAAAGCAGTTCGTTGGCGAGGGCGTATGCGACTTCAAGGCTGGCGATGTGGCGCTTATCGGCAGCAATGTGCCGCATCTGCATCTGAGCGACAGCCAGTTGAACCCCAAAGATAGTGGGGAAAACGATGCGGAGTACAGCGAAGGACAGGCTATCCAGTTTCGCCCGGAGTTGTTTCCTGTCAACATGAAGGACTTGCCAGACTATCAGCAAGTATATGACTTGTTGTCAAAAAGCCAGTATGGCATCCGCTTTTATGATAAAGGTGTTTATGGGGACTTGCTGGATTTGGTGGAGGAGTTTGACAAAAGTTCATTCACATCCCGCATCATCTGCCTGCTGAGAATGCTTGACCGCCTACACTCCTGCACCAACTATAAGCTTCTTTCCGAGACTCCCTACAACAAGGCAAACCATCAGGGGGATGGAGCAGAACCCGTAAACAAGGTATATACATATTTATATAACCACTTCAAGGAAGAAGTCAAGCTTGAGGACATAGCCAACTATGTTGGACAGAATCCTACGGCGTTGTGCCGATACTTTAAGCAATGCACCCGTAAAAGCATATTCCAGAGTCTTGCAGAGATACGCATCGGACATTCCGCCAAGCTCCTTGCTTACTCCAGCCTCCCCGTGTCTCATGTCGCATTTGAGTCTGGCTACAACACCATGTCGCATTTTATATCGCAGTTCAAGGTACTGATGGGGCGTACACCGAGTGAGTACAGGGAACAGATAAGGAGGTAGGATAGAAGTTTGCTAAAAGAATATTATAAAGTGATGCCCCTTTCGTGGCGGAGGTCTCCGGCCTCCGCAGCATGCAGTAAGGTTTTTGTTTGCAGCGGAGACCGGAGATCTCCGCCACGGGTTACTACAGTATGTATGCCAAGCTGATGACGCTGATGCTTATCCACAGCAATACGCCCTGTATGAGTGGCTTTATGCCAACGCTGCGCAGGGTGTCTCTTGTCAGCGACGCTCCGATGAAGAAGAGCGAGAGGGTGATGAGATGCTTTGCCAGTTTGTTGACGGCTCCGCTGAACTCGCTGCCAAAGGTGGCTGCGGTGTCACCTATTAGCGAGGCGTTGCTGAGGACATAGGTGTTGAATAGGATGGCGACGATGAACCACACGATGAAGCGCGGTACACATTTGTACCAAGGTTTTGATGCGCCCTCGCCTTCAGCAGCCAAACGCTTGCGGAAGAAGAACGGAGTGATGAGCGCTATGACGACAATCCAAAGTGCGCGGGTCAGCTTGATGGTCGTGGCAACCTCAAGTGCGCTCACGCCTTGCGACACCACAAGGTCGGGATGCATCTGGTCGTAGGCCGCTCCGGCACCGACCACCGATGATGTGTCATGAATGGCGATTGCCGCCCACATGCCGAACTGCTTCATTGTCATGCCCAAGGCATCACCTATCACTGGGAACAGGAACAGCGCAATGGCGTTCAGTATGAACACCACGCCCAAAGCCACCGACATGCTCTCCGCCTTTGCCTTTATCACCGGTCCGACAGCCGCAATGGCAGAGCCGCCGCATATAGCCGTTCCCGACGACAGCAGATAGCTTGTCTGCCAGTCGACCTTCAGCAGTTTTCTGCCGAACAACCAGCCGAGGGCGAGTGTGCCGAACACGCTGACAATGGTGAACATCATGCCTTCGGCACCCGACGCAATCGCCTTGTTGACGTTCATGCCGAAGCCGAGTCCTATGACGGAATACTGCAACAATTTCTTCGACATCGTCTTGTTGAAGTCGGGAAACACCTTGCCAAACAGCAAGGCAAACACAAAGCCTATTGCGAGCGCGACAGGCGACGACACCCAACTTGCCACCCAAGCCATGCTGCCCAGGTCAACATTAAACACTTCCACGGTGAATCCCGTCAACAGCGACACGCCCAATACCGCTACAATCGCTATGTAGCACATTTCTTTCTTTTTCATAGTTGCAAAATTAATCAAAAGAAATGTAGCCTACAAGCATTGCGCGCAAAATAACTGGGAGAGGGGGCGCCCTCGCCCCCGACATGCTTAAAAAAAACGGGGGCGGGGGCGCCCCCGCTCCCAGTTATTACTTCTCAATCATGATTTTCTTCGTCACGTTCTCGCCGTTCACGACAGCCTTCACAACGTAAACGCCGCTTGTGAGGTTGCTGATGGAAACGGTGTTGCCGTTGGCCTTTGCAACAGTTGCGCCGTCGGTAGAAAGCACGGTGACAGATGTCACGTTGTTGCCGCTGACGGTGATTTCGTTGTTGCCCTGGTGCATCTCTATGCGGTCGATGGTGTTCTCGCTGATGCCTGTAGTGCCGATGGTGAATCGTGTCACGTCGCCGCTCACGCTTGTCGGCTTAAGGTTGTAGTAAACATCCACCTGGATGGTGTGTTCCTTGGCGTCTTCATTGCCGAAGTCATAGCTGAACGATGTGGTCTTGAGCATTTCAGAGTTCTTCTTCACGCCGTCGATGTTCACGTCGTAGCCGGCAACCGGCAAGTCTACAGTCTTGGTGTTCTCGATGCCGAGACCAATCATCCAGTTAGCCCAAATAGCATTTGATGACAGTGGGTTCCATGACTCACCGTTGTCGATAGAGTAGAGGTTTGAGTAGCTGTCTACAGGAGTATTGTTGTCAAGAGCTATAGGCGATGAGCCTTGGGCAATGTCGTAGCAGTCAACCACGAGTCTATATGTACTCTTGGTGTCGATGGCTATAGGCTCGTCAAGCTTCACTGTGTTCCACTCTCCGAGAGTATAGTCGTATACGTCAGTCGCGCCGATAGGGTCTGTGTCGTTGTCCTTGTAGATGTAGATGGTGTATGTTGCGTCAGCCAGCGGGTAGAAGCGTGCCGATGTGATGGAGTAGCCGTCACGTCCGCGGAAGGTCTTCGACGGGAAGAGGGCAGCAACCATGAAGTCGTTACATTCATCAGGTGGTGTTGCGCCCTGGTCGGAAGCGTCACCGATGCAGTACTCAACGTTCACCATGTCGTGGTCGGCAGGAGCCTCCCATGTGGCGTTGATGGCTGTATTTGTGGTGTTCACAACGTTCACCTTTTCAACACCCGTCAACTGTGAGTCATCTGGAGTGATGTTTACATTTGCGTTTGCTGCAGCCGACTCGTTGCCGTTGTTGTATACGGTGCTCACGCCGATTGTGTGGTCGCCCTCAGCGAGGTTCGACAGCAAGTAGGTTCCGTCTGTTGTGTTGCCCACCACCTTTCCGTCAGCGTAGATGTTGTAGCTCTTCACGTCGTCCTTGGTAAGGTCGGCATTGGCGGGAGCCACGGTTGCGTCGATAGGCCATGTCACGGAGTAGAGGTAGTTGGAAGCTTGCATCTGCTGTCCGATTGACGAGAAGTCTTCCTCTGCCTGTCCGTCCATGTTGCTGATGCGCACAAGGTCGGAATAGCCTTCAACGGCTCGTCCGTAGTCCTCGGCGTTGATAGCCTGCGAAGCGGTTGTAACAGTCACCTCGGTAGCGATGATGAGGTCGCCCGACGGGATGTCCTGCGGAGTGTTGAGCTTCACCACGTTGCGTTTGCCGTAGTTGAGTTTCTGGTCAACCTTCTGTGAGTAGAGCTGCTTGAGCTTGCCGTCATCGCCGTGTGTGTAGATGTTGATGTTCCATCCGCCCTGCTCCTCCAATGGGTAGAATCCAACGGAATAGATTTTCTGTCCCTTGTATGCGCTGAGCTGCTCCTCGTCGAAGGCGATGGCTGTCTCGTAGCTTACGTTTTCTATGCCGAATCCGAATGTCTCGATGTTGGCATCCTGGGCGTTGTAGTAGGTCAGGCCGCCGAAGTTGGTCTGCGGTGCGCTCCAGTCAAGGTAGGCAGAGTTATAGCCGTGCTGCTTTGCGTAGAGGCCTTCAGGAGCTGAGAGTTCCTTCTTTGCCACGGTAATGGCCACGTCCTGGCTCTTGTCTGACTCAACGCTGCCGTATACAGCGCTCACGGCATACTTGTGCTCGCCGAGTTCCACGTTGTTGTCGGCGTATGCGTTGATAGTGTTGTCTATAGGCTGTTCGTTGAGCTTCTGCCCGTCGCGGTATACAATGTAGCCTGTTATGCCTTTGGCTGCCACGTTAGGCTTCCATGTCACGAGCACAGAGTTGAGGCCCGACAACTGCGATGCCTTCACGCTCACAGGTACAAGTCCATTTGTTGCCTGGTTGAACTTCACGACCATCGACTGCACTGAGATTGAGTACTGTCCCTTGTCATCCTTGTCATCGTTGTAGTACTGGAATCCCATCACGTTGTCGTCGGCAGACACTGTTGACGCGCGTGAAATCTGGTAGAGAGTGTTGCCTTCAGAGTCGGTTGAGCCATCGGGGTTTACGAAGATGTGGAGCTGCGACACGTCCACGCCCTTGTTCTCAAGATACTTGTAGGCATATTCGCCCTTGCCGTTCTGAATCACGTAGCCGAGGTCGCCCAGCTCGCACATCACGGTGTTGTTGTTGCTGATGTCGAAGAAGTCGAAGTTCTCCTCGTCGGTGTATGGGTAGAGTTTTTTTGAGTCACCCGTTTCCATGTCGTAGAGCGATGTCATGCCTGCTGGGTTGGTAGACTCGTCCCATCCGCCGAAGTAGAGCAGCGTCTTGCCGTCGGGAGTGAACTTGCGGCCGGAGCTCCAAGGCGACTCGTAGTTTGAGATGGTGCTGTATGTGCCGTCCTCAACGTTCCAGATGCAAGCCTGGCGGTTTTCGTCCTGTATCCATCCTGCGGCATACTTGCCGTCGGGCGATATGGCGTAAGGCATTGACACGCCGCGCTTGTCCTGCAGCTGTTTCAGAATCTCGCCGTCTTTCCATACATATCCTATGTACTTGCCGTTTTCCTCAGTGTGTCCTACGATATACTTGCCGTCGGGTGAGATGGCTGCTGCGGCGGATGCGCTGATGGCAGATGATGGCTGCTGCAGACGATGCCACTTATGGTCTTTCCAGTAGCCGGCGAGTGTTGTGGCAGCGCCGTTTGAGCGGAATGAGTGGTCGGTGAAACTGCCGGCAACCACACCGTCGTCCGACACCGAGTAAGCCAATGAGGGGTCTGCCGGGTTGAGCAGCTCAATCTCGTTGCTCTCAAGGTTCCAGAGGAAGCCGTAGCGCTCGTCGCCGTAGTCGGCATACACGCCGCATGCCCACTTGCCGTTGGGCGATGCGGCGATGATGTAATACTCGTTGGGAGTGCGCATCACCATAGGCTGCACCGTGGTCTGTGCCAAGGCAGCGGTGCTGCTGGCGAACAGTGCTCCAAGAAGTAACTTGTTTTTCATACGTTTTTTGTTTGTTTTTGTTATTAACGCGAAAACAAGTAGACAGGTCATGTGCCTGTCTACTTGTAGTCTATTCTAATAATACTGAAAATCTTTTACTTTACGTTGTACTTGTATGCGTTCACCTTGCCGTTCTTCTCGACGGTCACCACATAAGTGCCGGCTGAGAGGCTGCCGAGGTCAACGCGGTTGGTGTTCTGCTGCTCGTAAACCTTCTGTCCGCTTGTTGCGAACACAGCCACGTTGGCGTTCTCGCCGAGTGTCACGGTGTTGCCGTCGAATGTAGCCTTCACAGCGTCGTTCACGGTCACGGCGCCGATGCCAGTTGCAAGAGCCTCGATGTCCTTGAGCTTCACGTCGATGGTGTCGGAGACAGCCTTGCCATACTTGTAGCTTGTCACAACGTATGCCTTTGCGTCTGCATCGTAGAGCATCACTCTTGCCTTGTTCTCGTTTGCGTCGGTGATGTCAACCTCAGGAACGCCAGCGTCCACGAAGTATACAGAGTTCTTGATGAAGCCATACTTCTCGGTGTCAGTCGGGTTCTCCCATGCGAGGTCGCCATAGTAGGTCGTTCTCATGTTCACGAATGTGCCTTCTTTCTTGATTTCGCCGCCGACGAGCTTCAGATCCTTAACCTTAGGAAGCTCAGTGTTCAGAGTCACGTCTACAGGGTTGGAAGAGTAGTAGCCGGTGTACTGTGCCTCACCGCCATCTGCATCGAGCTCACCGCTTACCGGTGCGAAGAGAGGCTGCACGAAGTAGGTGTATGTGCCGTTCTTCAAGCCCTTGTCCTGATAGATGCAGCAACCGTCCTGGTCACTGTAGATGTCGAAGATGCTTACGGTGTCGATAGGCATGCAGTCGCGGTAGATGACCACCTTGCAGTCGTACATGCTTGTCATGGCGAGCTGCGGTACGCTGAATGCGAGGTCGGCTGTATTAATCTCATTCTCGTCAGGCTGTGATGCAATAATCTCTGTGGCTGTAGCCTCTGCCATGTCGGAGAAGTCGGTGTAGTACTCGCGCTTTGGACGTCCTGCCTCATTCCATGCGCCTGCAGCTTCACCTGTTGCCTCGTCAACCTTCACTATGTTTTCTCCAGCGTATTCTGGAGCGAAGTCATACTCTCTGATGTCAATCACGTTGGTGTTGCCCTCAACCGGTGTGAACTCGCGCTTGAATGTAGGATACTCGGTGCTCTGTGCGTCGAACTTGCTCCTCTCATACTTTGCGAGGATGTTGTCGTTGTAAGTCCATGTCTCGTGCTGAATGCCTTTGTATTCAGGGAACTCAGGGTCATCGCCAGCCACGGTATAGCGGAACTCGTCCACCTTGTTGCCGTTCTCGTCGTAGCCGAGCTCTGCCTGGTACTTGTCATCGTCATACTTGCCGTCCGACACGTAGGACAGCGCGTTGCCGTTCTCGTCGTAGTTGCTGTAGGTGATAGTCTGCTCCGGTGTGGTTGAAGCACCTGCATACTCATACGAAGCCTTCAGGGTACCGTCCTCGTTGTAGGTGTACTTGAAGACTTTCTGACCTTCAATCTTTGTCTCAACCTTGCCGTTCTCGTTGTATGTGTAGCTTACGCAGTTCTTGGTCTTCTTCCAGGCGTACTCGTCGAAGTCGTACCGACCCCACTGGTATGGATTCTCGTTGGTCACGTTTCCGTTCTCGTCGAACACATACTTTGTGATGTCGGTTACAGTGAACGTGTTGCTTTCTTCACCGTAGCCACGGTTAAAGCTGGCGAAGCCCACTGGCTTGCCGTCCACATTGTAGTAGTAGTAGTCGCGTCCTGAAACAACGTCGTCATCGATGTCGCCCATTGAACTGCCGTAGGTGTCGAGCTCCACGAGCATGCGGGTGTTCTTGTTCGGTTCATCGGGCTTTTCGGCAGGAGTGCCGTCCTCTGTCGACTTGCCGTATGTGGCACCGGCAACAATTGTCGACAGTGCACCCTTTACAGTGGAAGTCTTTGCGTCAACATCGTATTCCACGATGTTTTTGCCAGCAACGAGATAAACCGTCTTGCCGTCCTCTGACGCAACGAGACTATTGGTCTGTGCATAGCCTGTCGCAGCACCGTTCTCAACTACTGTAGCTACGTTGTCGAACGCAGCACCAGTTGCCTTGTAGAGGTTAGGATGGGTTATACGGTCATCCCCTGTAATGTTCTGGAGAAGGTACAGACCGCCATTGTTGTCGGAAGCGATAGCCTGGTACTGTGCCAGCCAGCTTGTTACCTTTGACAGTTCGCCTGTGGCTTGGTCAAGGATATAGAGTGTTGTGATGTTGTTGTCGTTTTCGTCGAAACCTACTTCTGTGACATAAGTTTTGTCTGTAGACTTGTCGTAAGTCATAGCCGATGCATTGTATCCCGGCTTGCCGTATTTGTAAGAGAAGTCGTTGATTACAGTAAACTTTCCAGTGGTGAAGTTGATAGACACCAATGCATCAATCTCATTGAAGTCCTCGTCCGTCATTTTCACGAAGGCGTAGTACTTGTTGCCTACAGCGGCAGCGCATTTCACTTCCTCGATGTTGCTGAATGAGTACTCAGTGTTTACTGTTGTTTCAGAAGAGGCGTTAACACTCGACATGTCGAACGATGCGGTCTTTATGACATTTGTATAAGTCGTGTTGTCCCACGTTGAGGACAGACCGTAGACCACGTTGTCGGCGTACATGCCGACCGGCGAGCCAAGTGCCAAAACCAAAACTGCAAAAGAGCTAAGTAAATTTTTCTTCATAATAATGATGTTTTGATTTTTTAACTATTATTTTCTCTTATTGGTGGCAAAGGTAAACATTTTATCCGAAACACAGCTGTTTTTGCACAATAAATCAAAGAAAATATTGCCGTAAAGCATAAAAAATAGTAATTTTGCAAGCAAAAGCGACAGACAAATATCAATTTAACATATTTCATATAGCAACAAGCTTACAATAAAACTATATAAATAAAGCATGAAAAAGAAAATCATGGGTGTTGCGGCCCTGCTCCTGCTCCTGGCAGGCAGCGCAAGCGCAACAAGCATCGGCTACGCAAAAGACAAAGTCAACCGCGCCTACACCTTCAACCTCGGCTCGTCAACCACACAGGGACAGGCCATCCGTCTGACCAAGGCGAAGCTCCAGGCTCTGAAAGGCAAGACCATCGACTTCGCCGAGTTCATTGTCGCCACGGATAAAACAACGGATAAAAACATACATACATTTATAACAACGAAGCTCGGCGGTACTCCAATTGCTGAAGGTACAGTAAAAATCAGCCGCTCGCTGTCGAAACTGAAGTGGACTCTCGACACTCCATACACCATCACGGGCGACGAGGACGACCTCTACATCGGCTACACAGGTGATTTGCCATCGTCCAGCAGCAAACTCTGCATCACCGACGGCTCCTACGACATCAACGGCTACAACTTTGCTCTCAGCGACGGCGACTGGGTGGACACCTATGGACAGAACCGTGGCAGCGCGCAGATATTCGTCAACGTTGACGGCGCGTCCGACTATACCGACGCCATTGTAGGGCGCACCAATTTCAGCGGCTACTTCAAGGCTGGCGAGTCGCAGGGCGTTGTGGCACGCTTCATCAATGCCGGCACCGCAACGATAACAAACTTCGACGCCGTGGTGACCGTGGCTGGCAACGTTACAACCTGTCATTACGACAACCTCAACATCGCGCCTAAGGACAACTACAGCTTCACCATCGAAGGCATCGACTGCGACGATGAGGGCGAGCAGATTTTTAATGTGGAGATTGCCAACGTCAATGGCAAGGGCAGCGAGACCGACACGTCCGACAACACCATCAACTCGTCGATATTCTTCTACCCGAAGGATATGGAGAAGCAGATGCTTTTGGAGACCTTCACTGGACAGCAGTGCTCCAACTGTCCCTCAGGCCATCTTGCTGTAAACTCTGCCATCTCCACTGCCGAGGATGCAGGATATGAAATTGTAGAGGTGACCCACCATGCCGGCTACTATCCAGACATGTTCACCATGGCAGAGGACGAAAACTACACTTTCTATTATGGAAAAGGCGATGGTGGCGGCACTTACGCTCCTGCCGTGATGGTCGACAGAACCGCTTGCCAGGCGCTGTCATCATTCCCTGTATTGCAAGCCGGCACGTCCAACGCGCTTGCCCTCATCTATAATGTGGCTGACAAGAAGCCTTACGTGTCGCTCAAGCTCGATACCGAATACGACGAGCAGTCGCGCAAGCTGCACGTCAAGCTCGGCATCCTGCCTCATGCCGCGCTGCCAGACGACAATGTGGTGTTCAACGTGTTCCTCGTGCAGGACGGCATACATGGCTACCAGGCTTCCGGCGGCACCAACTACACCCACAACCGCGCGTTCCGTGGCACTCTGACCGGCAACTCATGGGGCATGCTGCTTTCAGGCTCGTTGACTCCAGGCAAGGAGACCACATGGGAGACTACCTACGACATGCCTGAATACATCCATTCAAGCTATTGGACTGAGGACATGGCTGAGATTGTAACCGACAAGGAAACAGGAAAGCAGACTAAATACTACGGCAGCTACACCGAGGAGCAGACCAACATTGCCACCGATGTCAAGAACATGTCGGTAGTGGCTTTTGTGGCACACTACGACAAGGACAACTATAGCAACAACAACGTATACAACTGCACCGAGGCACGTGTCGGCGAGTCGTACACCCAGGGTGGTTTCCACCCAGTTGAGACTGGCGTGAAGGACATTGCTGCCGACACCAACGCCAATGTTTATGTGGCTGGCGGAGTGGTC
>JBNMLZ010000059.1:0-12414 GCA_050875085.1 Prevotella sp.
GCTCAAGCTGCTTGAGGGAACCATGGTCAACGTGCCGCCAAAGGGCGGACGCAAGCACCCCGACCAGGACTACATCCACGTCGACACGCGCAACATCCTCTTCATCTGCGGCGGTGCCTTCGACGGCATCGAGCGCAAGATTGCACAGCGTCTGAACGCCCATACCGTGGGCTTCAACTCCGTGCAGCACGCCCGCAATATCGACAAGGGCGACCTCATGAAGTACATCCTGCCGCAGGATCTCAAGTCGTTCGGACTGATACCCGAGATTATCGGCCGTCTGCCGGTGCTCACCTATCTCAACCCGCTCGACCGCGCCGCACTGCGCCGCATCCTCATCGAGCCGAAGAACTCCATCATCAAGCAGTACAAGAAGCTCTTCGAGATGGACGGCATACAGCTCAACTTCACCGACGAGGCTCTCGACTTCATCGTCGACAAGGCTGTGGAGTACAAGCTCGGCGCGCGCGGACTGCGCTCCATCGTGGAGTCTATCGTCATGGACGCCATGTTCGAGGTGCCGTCGAAGAAGGTCGACGAGTTCACCGTGACGCTTGAGTATGCAAAGCAGCAGCTTGAGAAGTCGCATCTGAAATAAAATAAAAGCCCCTCCCCCAGCCGCCAAAGGCGGCTTCCCCCTCCCCTTAGGGAGGGGAGTGATATGCACAACTTGCTAAAAATGAAACAATTTGTATTCTCAAAGAGATACAATGGATTCATATTTTGAGCAGTTTCTATTGTCAATAACACATACTACTCTCCTCCCTAAGGGGAGGGGCAAGAGCCGCGCAGCGGCGAGGGGGTGGGGCTTTTTTAATCTATACTACTATTATGACTGGGACAATTAACCTCAACGAACAACTGAAACACTACTTCGGCTTCGACTCGTTCAAGGGCGAGCAGGAGGCCATCATCCGCAACTTGCTTTCCGGCAACGACACCTTCGTGCTCATGCCGACAGGTGGCGGCAAGAGCCTGTGCTATCAGTTGCCGTCGCTGATTATGGAAGGCACGGCGATTGTTGTATCGCCGCTGATAGCATTGATGAAAAACCAGGTGGACGTCATCAACGGGCTCAGCGAGGAGACCGGCGTGGCGCACTACCTCAACTCGTCGCTCAACAAGGCGGCGATACAGCAGGTGCACAATGACGTGCACGAGGGCCGCACGAAACTTCTGTATGTGGCTCCCGAATCGCTCAACAAGGAGGACAACCTCGAGTTCTTCCGCTCGTTCAGGATTTCCTTCTATGCCATTGACGAGGCTCACTGCATCTCGGAATGGGGCCACGACTTCCGTCCCGAGTACCGCAACCTGCGCTCCACAATCCAGAAGATTGGCGTAGCCCCGGTCATAGCGCTCACCGCCACCGCCACCGACAAGGTGCGCATGGACATAAAGAAGAGCCTTGGCATCGTGGACGCCAAGGAGTTCAAGAGCTCCTTCAACCGCCCAAACCTCTATTACGAGGTGCGCCAGAAGACGAAGGACATCGACAAGCAAATCATCAAGTTCATAAAGCAGCACCAGGGCAAGAGCGGCATCGTCTACTGCATCTCGCGCAAGAAGGTGGAGGAGCTTGCCGCCGTGCTCAAGGCCAACGACATAAAGGCGGCGCCCTACCACGCCGGACTCGACTCAGCCACGCGCTCGCAGACGCAGGACGACTTCCTCATGGAGCGCATCGACGTCATCGTGGCAACCATAGCCTTCGGAATGGGCATCGACAAGCCCGACGTGCGCTTCGTCATACACTACGACATTCCGAAGAGTCTTGAGGGCTACTACCAGGAGACGGGACGCGCCGGACGCGACGGCGGCGAGGGCATCTGCCTGGCGTTCTACTCCTACAAGGACCTGCAGAAGCTTGAGAAGTTTATGGAGGGCAAGCCGGTTGCCGAGCAGGACATCGGCCGACAGCTGCTCCAGGAGACGGCTGCCTACGCCGAGACGTCGATGTGCCGCCGCAAGATGCTGCTCCACTACTTCGGCGAGGACTATCCCAAGGACAACTGCGGCAACTGCGACAACTGCCGCCACCCGAAGGTGAAACGCGAGGGCAAGGAGGCGCTGCTCATCGTGCTGCGCTCCATCCTCGCAATGAAGGAGGGCTTCCGCCAGGACTACGTGATAGACTTCATCAAGGGACGCGCCACCGACGACATCGTGTCGCACCACCACGACCAGCTTGAGGAGTTTGGCATGGGCGAGGACATGTCGCCAAAGACGTGGAACCCGGTGATACGCCAGGGCATGATTTCGGGCTACATCATCAAGGACATCGAGAGCTACGGCTTGCTTAAGGTGACGGCTGCCGGACGGCGCTTCGTGAAGCACCCCGTCGACTTCACCTACGTGGAGGACACCGACTTCACCGAGCAGGCCGACGACGAGGCTGAGGACCACGGCGTGTCGGCTCTTGACCCTACGCTCTACAGTATGCTCCAGGACCTGCGCCGCAAGATGGCGAAGAAGCTCAACCTGCCGGGCTACGTGATATTCCAGGACATCTCGCTTGAGCAGATGGCCACGCTCTATCCTGTCTCGGTGGACGAGCTGCGCAACATCCAGGGTGTTGGAGTGGGCAAGGCGCGCCGCTACGGCAAGGACTTTTGCAAGCTCATCAAGAAGTACTGCGACGACAACGAGATTGAGCGTCCGGAGGAGATGTTCGTGCGCACCGTGGCGAAGGACTCCATGACGAAGGTGAAAATCATCGGCTATCTTGACCGCCGTATGCCGCTCGACGACATCGCCTCGGCGCTGAACCTTGAGTTTGAGGACTTGCTCGACGAGATAGACGCCATTGTCTACTCCGGCACGAAGGTCAACATTGACTACTTCCTTGAGGACGTGATGGACGAAGACCAGGTGGACGACATCTACGAGTATTTCCGCGAGTCGGAGACCGACAGCATCGACGATGCGCTCGACGAACTCGGGGGCGACTACACGGAAAACGAAATAAGGTTTGTGAGAATAAAGTTCCTTTCGGAACAGGCAAACTAAAAAGACAAAAATACAAGGGAATACTGGGAGACAAGGGAAGACAACAGAGACAACAAGGGACAACATTTGAGCCGTGCCAACTTGGCACGGCTTTTTTTTCCCAACGCAGATTGCTGATATTCACTTGTGTGGAGGGTGATTCGAAAACAGGGATTGTCCGTGGCGGAGGTCTCCGGCCTCCGCAGAAAGTAAAGACTACTAATATTTTGATATATAGTCAATCGCAACTAATGGTTGCAGCGGAGGCCGGAGACCTCCGCCACGGATTTGAGCCGTGCCGAGTTGGCACGGCCTAAATGTTGTCCCTTGTTGTCTCTGTTGTCTTTAATAGTCTTCAACAGTATTCCATAGTCTTCTAAATCAAGTCGGGCATGATGAACACCGAATGAACCTTTTGTTTTTCCTTCGGTGGTATTTGCATGTAGTTTTTGTAGAGGTCGGTCAGATAAGCATCCGCGTTGGCAGGTGCCGAGAACAGCTTTCCCTCAAACTCAATTGTCGTCAGCGGGAAGATGGAGTCGCGGCGGTGCATGATGCCGTAGCCGTTGTTGATGAGAATGTTCGACATGTAGGTGCCCTTCCGCCGCGTGGCGAACGCCAGCTTCCACAGTCCCTTGTACAGCAGGTACTGCGCCCCGAAGTAGAGCAACTCCATGACGGCGCGCCATGAGTACTGGTGGGAGTGGTGGAGTATGGAGTAGCACTTCGACATGCCCTTGCCGTACTTCTTGCAGAACGGTTTGGATACGTTGGGATAGTCAATCATCGGGAAGATGTCGACGAAGAGTCCCTTGGAGTAGGGCAGTGAGAAGTCCTCGCTGCCCTCCACGTAGAATGAGTTGAGGTCGCGCACCTTCATTATAGGCTCGCGCGTAGGCTCCGTCTCGGGCGTCTGCAGCCGCAGACCCTCGCGCAGCTCCTTGGGCGCAATCTCGGCAAAGCGCCTCGCGTCGTCGAGCGGCATGGCAATGTCGATGTCGTCGTCCCAAGGAATGAACCCGCCGTGGCGCACGGCACCGAGCAGCGAGCCTCCGTCGAGCCAGTAGCTTATGTTGTGGTTGCGGCAGATGCGGTCGATGTCCTCAAGGATGGTGAGCTGCTTTAGTTGGGCGCGGCGCAGGTTGCGCTGCTTGAATTGTTCCAAATAGTCCATAGACTACCCCCTTCTCACGTCAATCACTTGCCCCGTGCAGTCCGATGCCAGCGTCTGCAGCGTTGCCTCCGCCACGCGCTCGGGCATGAGCAGCGTGTCGTCAGGCTCGATGCCGAAGTTCTGCTGCCGCATAGGTGTCTTGGTGCGCTCGGGGTTGATGCAGTTTATCTTTATGCCGTCGCCGTCCCACTCCTGTGCCACAGCCTGCACGAAGTTCACGATGGCAGCCTTCGTCGACGAGTAGATGCTGTAGAAGGCGCGTCCGCGCGTGTAGGAGCTGGAGGTGAAGAACACGAGCTTTCCCTCTGTCTGCTTGAGGTAGGGATAGGCTTCGAGCGCCACGTTGACCGTGCCCATGTAGTTGGTCTGCACGGCAGTCTGTATGGTCTGGTAGTCCATCGAGGTGAGCGGTTCCTTGTTGAGCACACCTGCGGTGCACACCACATAGTCGATGTGTCCTGCCTGCTCGTGCACGTCGGTAAGGGCGCGCGCCACGTCGTCGCGCTGTCCCACGTCGACATGGTTCTCCGAGCGTGAGAACGAGAACACCTTGGCGCCGTTCTCGCGCAGCATGTCGACCACGTTCTTGCCTATGCCGTAGCTGCCGCCGAACACCACAGCCACCTTGTCGCGGAACACGTCGTTGACGTGGGCGATGTTCTCCGGCTCCGTGTTCTTCAGCTGGAACAGCTTGTCGAGCATGTAGGTGTCCTCGCGGTAGGTGAGCTTCATGTTGCTCTCCTCGCCGCGCACCACATAGACAGGCTCGTCGGTGTATTTGCGCACCACGCCGCAGTCGTCGGTGGTCTTGAACAGCGGGTCTTGCAGGGCCTTGTCGTAAGCCTCCTTGATTATGGCAATGTCGAATGCCTGCGGTGTCTGTCCGCGGCGCAGTCGCGAGCGGTCGGGTATGGAGGTGATGAAGTCCTGGTCGTCGACCTCGATGATGGTGTCGGCAGACGGTATGGCAACGTCAACGGCGCGGTGGCTTTTCAGCGCGTCAATCACGTCGTTGACTATGCGCTGGCTCACGAGCGGGCGCACGGCGTCGTGGAAAATCAGGTTCACGTCCTCCTTCTCGTAGGCTCGTATGGCTGACAGCGACGAGTCGTAGCGCTCCTTGCCGCCTTTGAGAATCTTCTTCACCTTGCGCCACTTGTTGCGCAGGACGATGTTCTCGAAGTCGCTGATGAGCATGGGGTTCGACACGATGGCAATCTCGTCGATTTGCGGGTTGCGCTCGAACACGTCCACCGTGTGCTCCACCACCATCTTGCCCGCCACCTTGAAGAACTGCTTCGGTGTGGACATGCCGAGGCGCGAGCCCACGCCTCCGGCAAGAATTATAGCTATGTTTCTTTTCATTGTTGCAGTGTTTATGCAGGAAAATGTATGTTGAGGCCCGTCCTACCAGAGTTCCTCCGGCGAGATGTCCTTGTCCTTGCGTGCCATGAGATAGTAGTCGGCGAGGAACTGCAGGTTCTCCAGCGTTATCTGTCGTCCCACCTCCTTGATGTACTTGCTCGGGAAGGCGTTGGCGTCGGGCAACATGCCTCCGGCAATCAGGCGGCACACAATCTCGTAGGGGAAGGCGTTGCCCCTGCCGCACACGATGTCGAAGCAGCGCTCCTCGGCCTTCTCGGAGTTGTAGTAGGGGTTGTCGGGCGAGCTGATGCACTGTGCCAGTCCCACGGTGATGTTGATGCCCGAGTAAGGGCTGCCGCTGATGATGATGCCCTCGCCGGCTGCGCTTGGAATTCTGAAGTCCGCCGGCAGGTCGTAGCCTATTGACTTGCAGAACTCCTTCACCATCTTTGGGCTGTCGGCGAAGAGGAACAGCGAGCCGTAGCCGTTGTCCTTGAGCAGGTTGTAGTAGTGGAGCGACTGCTTGTGGTTGAGCAGGTCGGCCTGTTCGTCGACGAGCTTCTTCACGTCCTTGTTGTTCTCGCTCACGCTCATGGCGCCGTTCTGCCACCATGCGCTGCCGAACCTGAACATGTTGGTGTTGAGCACCTTCTTGTCGCCAACCATGTCGGCATAATTGTCGGGAGCCATGGAGCGCTTGTCAGCCTTGATGGTGTCCTTTGCGTAGAGGTCCTTGAGGTAGACAAACTTTTCGTCGTCGCGCTTCACGGTGAAGAATCTGTTGCCGCGGTATTCCACGTCGGTCCACAGCTTGTGTGCCGGGTGCGACTCGCTGATTTTGGCGAGCCATTCTGGAGACGTGAGCGCGAGCAGGTTGGCGCGGTCGTTCATGGCCTGTTCGATGCGTGCCGTGTAGACGGTCAGCTCGTTGTAGTTGCCGGTGTTGGCAAGCCACTGCATGGCGTAGGCGAGTCGCTTGCCGTTGCCCACGTTGAAGTAGCATCCGTAGTGGAACCACTCCAGCACGTTGCGGTATTTGTAGAAGTCGTCCTCGCTTGTTGGTTGGGTGCAGAGGAACTCGTAGAGGCGCTCGTTCTCTGGTGCCGTCTCGTATTCTTCGTAGAGCACGTCGTACACCGTCTTGGCAGCCGCCTCAAGCGGTCCGAACAGCGGCGGGACGGTCTCGCCACTGCCGATGACGCTCTGCTGGTAGTGGTGCCAGAGTATGAACTTGATGTCGGCAATGTTGATGTAGTCCTGGTCGTATTTGTTGAGTATGTTGTCCTGCTTGTCGACCACGCTTATTCTGTGGATGAGCCCTCTCTGGTAGAACGGCACGTAGACGCCGTAGCGCTTCTTGCACTCCGTTGTGAATGTCTTCCAGATGCATGTGCCTGAAATGGTGTCCTCGAAATATCCAGCGAGGCACAGCGCGAGATACTTGGCGTCGCGCACGTCCTTGAACTGGTGTGTGAAGCAGGCGTTGTCGAGAGCATGGTATATCTTGTTGGCAAGCTCGGTGTAGTACAGGTCGACGCTGTCTGCCTTTTCGTATGGATGCATCGACATCCACTCCTGGGTGAAAATGATTTTCTTCATTGTTTGAGTTTTAAGCTTTTAGACTGTTGCGCCCAGCTCTTGGGCGCGCCTTCATATAAATACAAAGATTGTTCAATAGCAAAGGTAAATATAAAAAGTGAAAAGTAAGATTGCTTTGCCAAAAAAGTTTCAATTTAATTTTAAATTTAATTGCATTTTTGAGCGCCATATGGGTGAATTTGCAGCCATTGTTAAAAGTATCACATTTTTGCGGAAAATGTACAATGTTGTAGGCTGTAAGGCGAGTTTGGCGGATTAGTTGATTTTAAGGAAAAAGAACATTGTGTGTACGTGCACATAATTTAAGTCAAGTATTTCTTGCGGCGGTCTTGTTTTAAATCAATTATGCGGCAAAGTGTAGTTAAATTTATTAACAACTCGCCACTGATACTTATTTGTCATTAAAGTGCAATAGATTGATAAAATAGTATTATAGTAATTCTGAAAATAGCTATATCTTTGCAATCGAAAAGAAACCCAAAAATAACTTAAAACTTATGACCAACTTCACCTCTTATAATATATAGCAACTTCGCCCATGGGCGTTAGTTGCTTGATTTGTTGCGAACATTACAACCTGCTTTTCCGAAAGCTACCACATAATGTTAGAATCAATTTATTAATTAATAACAAACCCTTTAATTGAATCCCTAATGAAGAAGTTAGTGATGCTTTGTATGGCTGCCTCAATGAGCAGTCTGACATTCGCCCAATCGAAGGTGACTGGTGTCGTCAAGGACGCCACCGGCGAGCCAATCATTGGCGCGAGCGTGACAGTAAAGGGGGCTCAGGGTGTGGGAGCCGTTACCGACATCGACGGTAATTTCTCGCTCACAGTGCCTTCAGGGAAAAAACAACTTTTGGTGAGCTACATCGGCTTCACTCCTCAGACGGTTGACGTGGCTGGCAAGAACACGTTCAACATCGTGCTCAAGGAAGACAACCAGACCTTGAACGAGGTCGTTGTCGTTGGTTACGGTACGATGAAGAAGAGCGACCTCGCCGGAGCCACTGGCTCAATGGACGAGAAGAAGATGAAAGGTTCCATCATCACCAACCTCGACCAGTCGCTTGGCGGTCGTGTGGCAGGTGTGACGTCTATGGCTACATCAGGTGCGCCGGGTTCTTCCACCTCTATCCGTGTGCGTGGCCAGGCCACCATCAACGCCGGTGCTGAGCCTTTGTATGTTGTCGACGGTGTGATTTGGAACAACACCAAGTCTTCGGGTGCAAGCATAGGCCTCGGCGATGCCCTCGGCAACGGTTCAGTGTCTACCGTTTCTCCGCTTTCCACTCTCAACCCTGCCGATATCGTCAGCATGGAGGTGTTGAAGGATGCTTCCGCAACAGCCATCTATGGTGCCCAGGGTTCCAATGGTGTTGTGCTCATCACAACCAAGCACGGCAAGTCGGGCGAGGCCAAGTTCTCTTACGACGGCATGGTGGCATGGCAGCACCAGGGCAAGCGCATCGACATTCTCAACCTGCGCGAGTTTGCTGAATACTACAACGACCTTGCCAACACCGGCATGGTTGACAAGAAGGACGAGTTCTCCGACCCGTCGGTGCTCGGCAAGGGTACCAACTGGCAGGACGCCATCTTCCGCACAGCACTTCAGCACCAGCACCAGGTGAGCGCACAGGGCGGTACCGACAACGTGAAGTACTACGTTTCGGGCAACTACATGAACCAGGACGGTACCATCATCGGCTCCAACTTCTCTCGTTACGGCGCACGCGTCAACCTCGATGCCAAACTCAAGCCATGGCTCAAGCTCGGACTCAGCGCCAACTACTCCAACACCGACCAGCGCCTGCTGAAGGCCGACCAGGACGAGGGTGTCATCAACTACGCCTTGACATCAATGCCTGACGTGCCTATCTACGACATCGAGGGTGGCTATACATCAATCTCGCGTGAGGGCGTGACCAATCCTAACCCTGTGGCACTTGCCCTTATGAAGGATATTCTCTACAAGCGCAACTCACTCGTTGGCAACGTGTTCGCCGAGGTGAACTTCATGAAGAACCTCGTTTGGCACACCGAGATTGGCTACAACTTCAACTGGGACCGCGCAGAGGTGTTCGAGCCTACTGTGAACCTTGGTTCATGGGTACAGTCGAAGAATATGGCGCAGGTGCAGAAGACCACCGGCTCATTCGTACAGTTCAAGAACTATCTTACATACAACGGCTCCGTAGGCAAGCACAGCTACACCGCAATGGTTGGCCAGGAGTGCTGGAAGAGCAAGTGGGACTATGCAAAGGTCTACTCACAGGATCTTCCTTCAAACAATATCCACAACCCGGCACTCGGCGACAAGACCACATACCAGATTGGCGCGGGCTACGGCACATCAGCCATGGCATCATTCTTCACCCGTGAGACCTACAACTATGACGACCGCTATCTCGCAACCTACACATTCCGTCGCGACGGTAGCTCCAACTTCGGTCCCGACTGCCGTTGGGGTTCATTCCACTCATTCGCCCTTGCATGGCGCTTCTCCAACGAGAAGTTCATCCAGAACATAGCAGGCAAGTGGCTCTCAAACGGCAAGTTGCGTTTCGGCTGGGGTCAGACTGGTAACTCCAACATCGGTTCGGGCAAGTGGGCATCCGACCTCTCGCTCGTCAACACCGGTCTCGGCACGTCATACAAGCCGGCGCGCATCTCCAACCTCGACATTCACTGGGAGAAGCAGAAGCAGACCAACATCGGTCTTGACCTCGGTTTGTTCCACGACAAGTTGAACATCACGGTGGATGTGTACAAGAAGATTTCCGACGACATGCTCATGCCTATGCAGCTTCCTTCATACATGGGTACATCGGGCAACGTTAGCTCAGCACTCGCAGCGCCTTGGGGCAACTACGGCTCAATCGAGAACAAGGGTCTTGAGCTTACCATCAGCGCCCACCCGATCACAACAAAGAATTTCTCTTGGGACTCTGAGTTTGAAATCTCCTGGAACAAGAACAAGTTGACCAAGCTCTCCGGCACATCATCAGCCGCCATCCTCGGTACAGGCCAGTGGAGCGACGTGGTTTCGAAGAGTGACGTGGGCCAGCCGCTGTTCCAGTTCTATGGCTACGTGACAGATGGTGTGTACACATCATATGAGGACATCGAGAACTCACCGAAGCCAGTCAGCTACCAAGGCTCCAACGGCTACAACCACGGCAACACCGTATGGGTGGGCGACGTGAAGTTCAAGGACATCTCCGGTCCTGACGGCAAGCCAGACGGCGTGATCGACGACTACGACCGCACCTACATCGGCAACCCGATGCCTAAGTACACCTTCGGCTGGACCAACACCTTCCGCTACAAGGACTTCGACCTCTCCATCTTCGTCAACGGCTCTGTGGGCAACAAGGTATACAACTACCTCCGCATGAAGCTCGACGCCATGAAGTCGGTATGGACCAACCAGCAGGCAACCGTGCTTAACCGCTCACGCGTGACGCCTATCGACCCCAACAAGGACTATTCCAACGGTTATGTGGGCCACAACTCAGGCACCGTATGGCACTGGTACGATGATATCGACAACGTCCAGGTGGTCAACCCGTCAAGCCTGCCGGCAGCACGTATCAACGACCCGAACAGCAACACACGCGTCAGCGACCGCTACATCGAGAACGGCTCTTACCTCCGCGTGAAGAACATCACGCTTGGCTACACCTTCCCGAAGTCAATCCTCAAGCACATCCATCTTGAGAACCTCCGCCTCTACTGCAACATCCAGAACCTCTGGACCATCACAGGCTACAAGGGCTACGACCCGGAAATCGGTGCATCCACATCCGACTCCAACGGCTACGTATACGGTCTTGACAACGGACGCTACCCGTCGCCTACGGTTTATTCGTTCGGTCTTAACGTAACATTCTAAAAGCTTTACGACAATGAAAATCTATAATTTCAAAACCATAGCATGTGCAGCACTCATGGGACTGTCGCTCTCTTCATGCAGCGACTATCTCGACTGCCCTACGGAAGACCAGTACGACACATCTTCCTACTATAAGGACGACAACCAGTGCCGCGCCGGTGTGAACTATCTCTACAACTCGCCTTGGTACGACTTCCAGCGCGGATTCTTCAAGGTGGGCGAGGTGCTCTCGGGCAACTTCTACTGGGGTTCATCACCATATCTTACCTTCACACTTGACGGTTCCAACGAGGACCTTGCCAACATGAGCGCGTCGCTCTGGGCAGTGAACACCCATTCCATCACCGTCTACAACAACCTCAAGAACGCCACGGCTTCCGAGGCTGTGAAGAACGCCTGCATGGGCGAGTGCCTCACATGGAAAGCGTTCGCCTACTTCTATCTCGTGCGCTCATTCGGTGCTGTGCCTATCATCCACGACCCGATTGACCTCATCAACAGCCAGCAGGCTACCGGTGTGCACAAGGCTAAGATAAGCACCGTCTACGAATACATCATAAAGACGCTTGAGAAGGCCATCGAGCTTCTGCCTGAGCGCGACGCAACCGGCAAGGGACGCATCGACAAGTATTGTGCTGAGGCTCTGCTCGCCAAGGTATACCTGACAAAGGCAGGCTTCGACGAGGCAAACACCATATACAACTCCGGCTCCTACAGCTACATCGTCTGCAAGCCTCACGAGCGCAACGCTGCCGACATGGCAAAGGCTGCCGAGCTTGCTCTCGACGTAATCGAGAACAGCGGACGCGCGCTTGAGGGCAACTATGCCGACCTCTTCCGTGGCGACCACAACAACAGCCCGGAGAACATGATCAACTGGACTTGGATTGTAGGCTCGCCCTGGACAACGCAGAACTCTCTGCAGAGCGACCTCGGCATGACAGGCTTCGACGAGTATGGCGACAACTGGAGCGACTGGAACGGCCCGTCGGTTGACCTTCAGGACGCTTTCGGCGAGAACGCTCTCAGCAAGGACCGTGTCAACACCGACGTGCGCCGCAAGGCTACCATGATGATGGCTGGCGACAAGTACGACTACTTCTACACCGACGAGGGTGGCTTCGACTACCTGAAGTTCATCTACAACGGCTACGCCAACCACGTGAGCAACGGTGAGCTCGGTTCTCCGACCGGTGCCAACGCCGTGAAGCATCTCTATGGCGACGATGCCGACCACGTGAAGTATCTCGGCGCATCGGCAGCGCGTATGTCGTCAAGCCTCTGGACCCACATCCTTCGTCTTGCCGACGTTTACCTCATCTATTGCGAGGCAAAGATGGGCAACGCCTCTTCAACGAGCGACCCGAAGGCTTGCCAGTTCTTCTATGA
>JBNMLZ010000060.1:0-12237 GCA_050875085.1 Prevotella sp.
GACAACTACACTATGCCGTTCAAGGAGAACTTCGACAACGGGCGCCCTGTACACGACATGTGGTACCGCTTCGCAGCATCGTTCAACGAGGAGAACATGGGCTGGGACGTCTCAAGTTCTGAGGGCTACGGCGCAGTGAAGGGCTGCCTGAGCTATCACGGCGCAATGAACCACAAACAGGAAATCGTGTCGGGCAAGATAAGTCTTGACGGCACCGAAGACCCTGTGCTGACCATGCGCGTATACGGTTCAAACCGCTATGCTGACACCAAGCTGCTCGTAAAGGTGGCAACCGACTTCAACGGCGAATACGAGACCGTGAAGACCATCGACTACAACAAAGACTTCCCGACCGACGGATGGATTCGCGTACAGATTCCACTGGCCTACTATCTTGACGAGCCTTACATACACCTTGCTTTCGAGGCACAGTCGAGCTACAGCGACGCCTTCATCCGCGTTGACAACATCTCTATACAGGATTTGCTGGAACACGACCTCGCAATCGACGAGGCTCCTGTTGCATCACCCGAGAAGGTGAAGGTGGGCGACGAGACGTCCTACATCACCGTCAAGGTGGCAAACTACGGACAGAAGGACGTTGCCGGAACCGACTACACAGTCGACTTCTACAATGGCGACAAGCTCATCGGCTCAGCAAAGGGCAAGGACATCAAGGCTGACGAGACCGCAACAATCGACTTCGGCTTCAAGCCAGAGTCTGAGGACGTGGGCACAGTGGCTATAAAGGCTGTGGTGAACTACGATGCCGACGAGGACGAGACCAACAACGTGAGCGCTCCTGTCAACGTGAAGGTGACACGTCCTTCACTGCCTGTCATATCCGACCTCCGCGGCACACGCACTGACAATGGTGTACGCCTCAACTGGACGGCAGCCGATGCCAACGTGGGCGCAATGCGCGTGACCGACGACTTCGAGAGCTACGACGCGTTTGCCGTGAGCGACTTCGGCGACTGGAAGACAGTGGACGTAGACGGCAACCCGACATTCGGCGTTGGCGACTTTGAATACGACATGAAGGGCGGGCCGCTGGCATTCCAGGTGTTCAACCCATCTGCCACATACCCTGCACTGACCATCGAAGACTGGCAGCCTTACTCAGGCGACCAGGTGCTCGTGGCATTCGACTCTGAAGAGAGCGCAAGCGACGACTGGCTCATCTCACCCGAACTGTCAGGCAAACAGCAGAACATCAGCTTCATGGCTAAATCGCCCGACGACAGCTATGGCGACGAGACAATAGAGATTTGGTACTCGACAACAGGCAACGACGTGAAGGACTTCAAGCAACTCACCACCAAGCCTGTAGACGTGCCTGCATCATGGACCGAAATGACCTACACACTGCCGGAAGGCACACGCTACTTCGCAATACGCAACGTGTCGGAGGCCACATACGCCCTCTACATCGACGACGTTTCGTTTGACAAGAAGCTTGCCGACGACGTTGAGATTCTTGGCTACAACATCTACCGCAACGGCACACGCGTGAACGACGAGCCTGTGAAGGAAGCACAGTTTGATGACCCAGATGGCAAGATAGGCGACAAGTACACCGTGACGATTGTCTACAACATCGGTGAGTCGGAGAAGTCGAACGAGGTTGTGATAAGCACCACTACAGGCATTAGCAGCATCGACACAAACACTGATGCAGATGCCAGCCGCAAGTGGTACAACATCAACGGCAGCCGCGTGAACAATACTGCAAAGAAGGGCATATATGTCACGAAGGGCAAGAAGATTGTCGTGAAGTAAGCAAATAAACTTAACAAATACAAACAAAAAGAGGTCAAGCGGGTTATCGCTTGACCTCTTTTTGTTTTAAAAAACTCTCAATTATTGTTTAATAAACTCTCAATTCCACTATCACCTGGCTTCCCACCGCCTCGTTGATGCGCTGCACAATGCGCGTGCGCATCATCGAAAGGTCCTGGCGCAAGGCAGGATTGGTGATTTTCACAAACAGGGTTTGGTTCTTGATGAACTTTTCGCCTGTGTAGCGCACTATAGTAGGGCCCATGAGCGTGTCCCATGCTGCAACGGCACGCTTCTGGAGCAACGGGGTCTCCAGTCCCTCGCGGCGCAAATACATATTCAGCAGGTCGCTGATTGACTTAACTTCACGTCTGAACATTATATTATAAATTGAAAACCTGTAATTGATAATCGGCAATTATGATTATCAAATGCCGGTTGCTGACTTTTCCTTTATTTCTCCACCAACGACATCAAACAGCTTGTAGTCATACGAGACGCTGCGGAGAATCTGGTCGAGATGGTCGCGGTTGGTGTCGGTGATGAATATCTGTCCGAAACCGTCGCCCGACACAAGCTTCACAATCTGCTCCACACGGTGGGCGTCGAGCTTGTCGAATATGTCGTCGAGCAACAGGAGAGGCGTTGTCTGCGATGCCGTGCGGCGCAGGAAGTCAAACTGGGCAAGCTTCAGCGCGAGCACAAACGTCTTGTTCTGTCCCTGTGAGCCTTCGCGCTTCATCTGATACCCGCCAAGCATCATCTCAAGGTCGTCGCGGTGGATGCCGTGAAGCGAATAGCCCACGGCCCGGTCCTTGAAACGGTCGCGCTGGATCACGTCGAGCAGCGGACCGCGCTGGGCGTGAGACACATAGCGCAACGAAACTTCCTCATGACCGTCAGCCACATGGTTGTAGATATCCTGGAACACAGGGATAAGCCGCTCCACAAAGTCCTGTCGCGCATTAAAGATACGCTCGCCATGCCGCGCCATCTCCTGTTCCCATATATCGAGGAGCGACGCGTCGGGCTCGTCGTCCATCTTCAATAGGGCGTTGCGCTGCTGCAGCGCCTTGTTGTAGCTGTTGAGAGCCTCTATGTAGCCATTGTCGTACTGCGAGATGACCACATCCATCAGCTTGCGACGCTCCTCACTGCCTCCGACAATAAGACTCTGGTCGGCAGGCGACACAAATATAAGCGGTATCAAGCCTATGTGCTGCGAGAGGCGCTTGTATTCTTTCTTGTCGCGCTTGAAATGCTTCTTCGTGCCGCGCTTCATGCCGCAATATATAGATATGGGGTCGCCAGACTCGTTCTCGTAGAGACCGTCGATGACAAAGAAATCCTGGTCGTGAGTGATTACCTGTGAGTCGACAGGATTGAACGCGCTGCGGCAGAACGACAGGTAGTAGACGGCATCTAACATGTTGGTCTTGCCCTCACCGTTATGGCCGAGAAAGCAGTTCAGATTAGGCGAAAGCTCAAGCGAAGCCTCGCGGATATTCTTGAAATTAAGTATTGAGATTTTCTTCAGTATCATCAGTTGAATATTCTTTTTCCTTGCAAAGTGGCTGGATATAGAAGCCAAGCCTCTGCAAAGTTACCCCATTTATTATTGAAAAAAGAAAAAAAGATAGTATAAATTTCAATATATGAGATAAATTGCGTAATTTTGCCACACATTTTGTATATATGAAATTAAAAACAAAACAAATAAATGGCAAATAAAATTGACTTTGGAGCCAACTCTCATGTAGACAGCTCCAACAACACTGAAGCATTCTTCGTTAAGTTCCAGAAGCAGATCATCATTGCTGTGGTAGCAATAATCGTTGTTATTGCCGGTCTGCTGCTCTACAAGGCTTACGTCCAGGCTCCGCGCGAGGACAAGGCAAGCACCGCCTTGGCAAAGGGACAGCAGTACTTCAACCAGGAGCAGTTTGACAAGGCGCTCAACGGCGACGGAGCAAGCTATGCAGGCTTCGTGAAGATTGCAAGCGACTACAGCGGCACCGACGCTGCCAACCTTGCCGACCTCTACGCCGGTCTTTGCTACGCCAACCTCGGCAAGTGGGCAGAGGCTGTGACCTACCTTGAGAAGTTCTCAACAAAGAGCGACGCCATGATCAGCCCGTCGGCTGTGGCTGCCCTCGGCAACGCCTATGCCAACACAGGCAACATCGACAAGGCCATAAGCTCTCTGAAGAAGGCTGCCGACATGGCAGACAGCAAGGCTGAGGACGACACCAACAACAGCATCTCGCCGACATTCCTCATCCAGGCCGCACAGCTGCTTGAGAGCCAGAACAAGAACGACGAGGCTCTGAAGATTTACCAGGACGTGAAGAAGAAGTACGTGAACTCACAGGTAGTGCAGTCTTCAGAGATTGACAAGTACATCGAACGCGTCACAGAAAAGTAATCCGACTATGGCAACAGCACTTCACAATCTTTCAGAATACGAGTTCTCGTCGATACCCGACGCAAGCAACATGTGCTTCGGCATCGTCGTGGCAGAATGGAACGAGGACATTACAGGCGCGCTGCTCGACGGAGCCGTGAAGACTCTTGAGAAGCATGGCGCACTGTCGGAGAACATACACGTGAAAACAGTGCCTGGCAGCTTCGAGCTTGTATACGGTGCACACCAGATGGTGCTCCACGGCGGCTACGACGCTGTGATAATCCTCGGCAGCGTAATCCGCGGCGAGACCCCTCACTTCGACTACATCTGCCAGGGCGTAACCTACGGCATCGCACGCCTCAACACCATCAGCGAGATACCTATCATCTACGGCTTGCTCACCACCAACGACAAGCAGCAGGCTCTCGACCGCTGCGGCGGCAAATACGGCAACAAGGGCGACGAGTGCGCCATTGACGCCATCAAGATGGCTAAGTTCTAAAACAGGACAACATTATAATATGCTCATCACACGGCAGGACACACAAAGGTTGTCCTGCCGTTTTTTATTGCATGGAAATGACGCTGTAATAAAGTCAACAATTACTAAAAATGCAAATGTTATATACATAATTGAATTTTTTTGCCTAATTTTGCACATTTGAAAGAGTGTGCCATGCCATTTGCATGAAAACCAAGCATATTCAGGAAAACAATAGAAATCTATAATAACAAGGAATAGAGATGAAAAAGAAAATCCAGTTCAGTCTCGTTTATCGAGATATGTGGCAGTCTTCCGGCAAGTTCCAGCCACGCAAAGACCAGTTGGCGCGCATCGCGCCGGTTATCATTGAGATGGGTTGCTTCGCCCGTGTGGAAACCAACGGCGGCGCCTTCGAGCAAGTCAACCTCCTCGCTGGCGAGAATCCTAACGACGCTGTACGCGCTTTCTGCAAGCCATTCAACGAAGCTGGCATCAAGACACACATGCTCGACCGTGGCCTCAACGCTCTGCGCATGTATCCTGTGCCTGACGACGTGCGTGCCATGATGTACAAGGTGAAGGCTAAGCAGGGAACCAACATCACACGTATCTTCGACGGTCTGAACGACGTTCGCAATATCATCCCGAGCATCAAGTGGGCAAAGGAAGGCGGCATGACTCCGCAGTGCGCCCTCTGCATCACCAACTCTCCGGTTCACACCCTTGAGTACTACATGAACATCGCCGACCAGCTCATCGCTGCCGGTGCAGAGGAAATCTGCTTGAAGGATATGGCTGGTATCGGCCAGCCGGCTTTCCTCGGCAAGCTCACAAAGATGATCAAGGACAAGTATCCTCACATCCTCATCCAGTATCACGGCCACTCTGGTCCGGGTCTGTCAATGGCTTCAATCCTTGAAGTGTGCAACAACGGCGCCGACATCATCGACACAGCCATGGAGCCACTGTCTTGGGGTAAGGTTCATCCGGACATCATCTCCGTAATCAGCATGTTGAAGAACGAGGGCTTCGAGGTGCCAGAAATCAACATGAAGGCTTACATGAAGGCCCGCGCCCTGACACAGGAGTTCATCGACGAGTGGCTTGGCTACTTCATCAACCCTGGCAACAAGATTATGTCGTCACTGCTTCTCGGCTGTGGTCTGCCTGGCGGAATGATGGGTTCCATGATGGCCGACCTTGGCGGTATGCGCACAACCATCAACAATGTACGCAAGAAGAACGGCGAGGACGAGCTTTCTATGGACGACCTGCTCATCAAGCTCTTCGACGAGGTTGAGTATGTATGGCCACGCGTTGGCTACCCTCCATTGGTGACACCGTTCTCACAGTATGTGAAGAACATCGCCTTGATGAACCTTCTCACCATCGAGCAGGGCAAGGGTCGCTTCGTGATGATGGACGACTCTATGTGGGGCATGATTCTCGGCAAGTCAGGCAAGATTCCTGGCACCATCGCTCCAGAGCTTGTTGAGCTTGCAAAGAAGCAGGGCCGCGAGTTCACCGACGTTGACGCCCACACTTTGCTGCACAACGCTCTCGACGACTTCCGCAAGGAGATGGACGAGAACGGTTGGGAATACGGACAGGACGATGAAGAGCTCTTCGAGCTTGCCATGCACCCGGAGCAGTACCGCAACTACAAGAGCGGACAGGCCAAGAAGAACTTCCTTGCCGACCTCCAAAAGCTCAAGGACGCAAAGCTCGGCGCCAACCTCTCTCCAGAGCAGCTCAGTGCCTACAAGCACGCCAAGGCAGACGCCATTGTTGCTCCTGTCAAGGGCGAGATATACTGGGAGTTCTCAGGCGACGGCGAGTGCGCTCCAACTGTTGAGCCGTACATCGGCAAGGAGTACAAGGAGGGCGACACCCTTTGCTACATCCAGGCTCCTTGGGGTGAGATTGTTACCGTTCCGGCTGCTCTCGGCGGCAAGATTGTTGAAATCAACGCAAAGCGTGGCTCTAAGGTATCTAAGGGCGACGTGATTGCCTACATCGAGCGCGAGCACGAGTAAAAAACATGTACCAGCAAATAATCGACAAATATTATGGAGGATGCGACGCCCTGCGCCACATCCTCCTTACTCATAGCGAATCTGTGGTGCGCCGCGCGCTGCAGATCGCTTCCTTACACCCTGAACTAAACATCGACACCGACTTTGTGCGTGAGGCTGCCATGCTCCACGACATTGGCATAATTCGTGTCGACGCTCCAGGCATCGAGTGCCACGGCACCGAGCCTTACATACGCCACGGTATCTGCGGAGCAGAGATTCTGCGCGCCGAAGGAATGCCCGAGAAATATGCACGTGTGTGCGAACGCCACACTGGAGCCGGACTCACCCTCGACGACATTATATCACAGAACCTGCCACTGCCCCACCGCGACCTGCAACCAGAAACTTTGGAGGAGAAACTCATCTGCTATGCCGACAAGTTCTACTCCAAGACACATCTCGACCGCGAAAAGACCTATGAACAGGCGGAGAAAAGCCTCGCAAAGTTTGGAGGCGACACATTGGCGCGGTTTAGAGCAATGAAAGAAATATTCGAACCATAAAGAAACAACATTGAGAACCAAGACCCTCATAGCCCTTCTTCTGTGTGCCGTCATGTTTATGATGGCAGCCACTGATGTACCCTTTGCACAAAGCAAGAAACAAAGAAGGGCGGCAATGCGCGATTCTATTGAAAAGACCGACATCACTGACGAGGACACCATCATGCGCGACTCGCTCGGCCGCGAAATCGTCGACACAACGAAGATGGACTCCCTGCAGCTTGCCATCTACCACCACAACCGCGCCATCGACGACTCCATACGCCTCGACTCCATCAACCGCCAACGTGCCAACGGCATCAACTCGCCTGTTGAATACAGTGCGAGTGACTCACTCGTCTACGACGCCGGCTCAAAGACGGCACGCCTGTACGGACAGTCGAAGGTGAAATACGAAAACATGGATCTCGCAGCCGACCGGATACACATGAGCATCGACTCCTCACTCGTGCATGCCACAGGAGCGAAAGACCCTGCCGACTCCACAGGCAGAACTCTCATAGGAAACCCTATTTTCACCATGGGCTCCGACAAATACGAGAGCGACACCATGGCGTTCAACTTCAAGACCAAGAAGGGACTTATCTCTAAAGTATACACCGAGCAACAGGACGGTTTCCTGCAAAGCGAACTCTCCAAGCGCAGCGCCAACGGTGACATTTTCCTACAGCATGGACGCTACACGACGTGCGACGCCAAGCATCCCGACTTCTACATCGCCCTGTCGCGCGCCAAGGTGCGCCCAGGAAAGGACGTGACGTTCGGTCCGGCTTACCTCGTTGTGGCTGACGTGCCGCTGCCTCTTGCCATACCATACGGTTTCTTCCCGTTCACCAAGAGCTATTCATCGGGATTCATCATGCCTACATACGGCGACGAGAACAACCGTGGTTTCTATCTGCGCGACGGTGGCTACTACTTCGCAATCAACGACAAGTGGGACCTCAAGCTCCTCGGCGAGATATACACCAAAGGTTCATGGGGCGTGTCTGCCGCATCCAACTACAACAAGCGCTACCGCTATTCGGGCAGCTTCTTCTTCAGCTACCAGGACACGCGAACAGGCGACAAGGGAATGCCCGATTATACCAAGCAGACTTCCTTCAAGATACAATGGAGCCACCGACAGGACTCCAAGGCAAACCCATACAGTTCGCTGTCGGCAAGCGTCAACTTCGCCACGTCGAGCTATGAGCGCAACAACCTCAATTCGCTCTACAATCCGCAGGCCCTCACCCAATCGACACGAACTTCCTCTGTATCGTGGAGCACGACATTCTCAAGCATAGGACTGTCGCTGTCGAGCACTGCCAACCTCTCGCAGAACATGCGCGACTCTACCATCTCCATGACACTGCCCGACTTGAACATCTCGCTGAGCCGCTTCTATCCCTTCAAGCGCAAACATGCCGTGGGCGACGAGAAATGGTACGAGAAGATTTCAGTGTCGTACACCGGACAGATTTCCAACAGCATCAATACAAAGGAGGACAAGCTGATGCACGCCAACCTCATAAAGGACTGGCGCAACGGCTGGAACCACAATATTCCTATCTCGGGCAACTTCACGCTGTTCAACTACATCAACGTGTCACCGACATTCAACTTCCACGACCGCATGTACTCTCATCGCGTGGAACAGTCGTGGGACGCAGCCAAGCAGGAGGTAAAGAACGACACCATCTATGGATTCAACAATGTCTACGACTACAACTTCTCCATTGGTCTGTCTACCAAGCTATACGGCTTCTTCATACCAAGCCGCAAGATTTTCGGTGACAAGATACAGGCTATACGCCACGTCATCACACCGACAGTAAGCTTCAGCTACGCGCCAGACTTCTCGTCGTCACGCTATGGCTACTACAAAACCTACCAGCGCACAAATGCCGACGGATCGGTTGACCTCGTGGAATACTCACCATATACAGGCCAGCTGTATGGCGTGCCCGGCAAGGGCAAGACGGGCAACATATCATTCGACCTGTCGAACAACCTTGAGATGAAGGTGAAGTCGGACAAGGACTCCACAGGATTCAAGAAAATAAGCCTCATCGACGAATTAGGATTGTCTATGAGCTACAACATGGCGGCAAAGGAGAAGCCTCTGTCAGACCTCACGATGCGCATCAGACTGAAATGGTGGAAGAACTACACGTTCAACATGACTGCCGTATTCGCATCCTATGCTTATGAGCTTGACAAGAACGGCAATCCATACGTGGGCAACCACACTCTGTGGGGCATGGGCAAGTTCGGACGCTTCCAGGGTACTTCACAGAATATATCGTTCACGCTCACGCCTGAGAAACTAAAGAAATGGTTTGGCGGCGGAAGTGACGACGACAACAAGAAGAACAGCAACAACAAGGACGATGAGGACGGCATGGACACCGACATCGAGTCGAACGTCGACGACACCATGGTCAACGCCCAGCGTGGCGCTAAGAAGAAAAGTGGTGGCGGAAAGGCCGAAACCGACCAGGATGGCTACATGAGATTCTCAATGCCTTGGTCGCTGACATTCGGATATGGCATCACCATGCGTGAGAACACAAGTGGAAAATTCAACACCAAGTCGATGCGCTATCCGTACAAGTTCTCGCAGAACCTCAACGTGAGCGGCAACATCCGCTTGAGCGACGGCTGGAACATCGCGTTCTCGTCAGGCTACGACTTTGACCAGCACGACCTGTCAATGACCACAGCATCGCTGCAACGCGATCTCCACTGCTTCAACATGTCATGCTCCGTTGTGCTTGCGCCATACACGAGCTACAACTTCTCGTTCCGATGCAACGCCGCCACACTGACCGACGCGCTTAAGTACGACAAGCGCTCTGGCTACAGCAATGCCGTGCAATGGTATTGATGAAAAAGTTTGTCAATTGTTACGTTATTCAAAACAAAATGAGTAACTTTGCATCCACATTGCGTGAGGGTCCCGTAGCTTAGCTGAATAGAGCGTCAGATTCCGGTTCTGAAGGTCCAGGGTTTGAATCCCTGCGGGATCACAAAAACGATGCAAAACCCAAATAGGGGGTGTCAAAACATTTGGCACCCCCTCTTTTTTATTAACGACTAATTAACGGTTAGATTAATGAAATAATTAATTATCCGTTAATCTAACCGTCAGTTATTCGCTATTTTTTGTCCATCACTCTCCACACGTAAGCAATATACGCAACGACGAACGGCACAAGCAGTGACACGTAGAACATGGTGCGCAACGTGAACTCACTGCTGCAACTGTTGGCTATTGTCAACGATGACTGCATGTCGGCATTTGATGGATAGTAGGCAGTGTCGGCAAGTCCGGCACACAACAGGAGCGACAGAACAACGAGCACCACGCCGATGCCTGCAGGCCATATTCCACGCACATAACCAGAGCTTAATACCGTACGCACAATACCGTAAAGAAGCAGCACAACACCAATTACAGTGAGCACAGCCAACGGCCACAACTGCAGATAGTTGTGCAGATACTTTAACGGCTGCATAAACACGGCTCCAGTTGCCGCGTCTACTGCATATCCATCCTTAAGCAATGTACGGATGAAGAAGGCGAGAAACAGAATGAGAAACGGAACGCTGCAACCAATCAGTCGCACGCTGCCACGCGAACGTATGTCCTCATCATCCACATTGTTGATAATGTATAGTATGCCAAGTATGCGCGCGAGAAACATCACGGCAAGTCCCAAGACGAGGTTCCATGGGTCAAGCAGTGCGTCAAGTCCTGCCGAGGCATTTGCCCAACGGCTGATTACAGGCGCAGAGAGGTCGGTGAGCGAAGCCTTCTCGACGATGAAGTTGGAACCGTCGAAGAATGTAGCCACAGCCCCGCCAAGCAGCAGCGGACCGATGATACCGTTCAAGATGAGAAACCAGCGGTAGGTGCGTGTGCCGAGCAGGTTGCCGCGACGATGCTGGAACTCATAGCTAACTGCCTGCAGCACAAACGAGAACAGTATTATCATCCACAGCCAGTAGGCACCGCCGAAACTCGTGCTGTAGAACAACGGAAACGACGCGAAGAACGCTCCGCCGAAGGTGACGAGCGTTGTGAACGTAATCTCCCACTTGCGCCCCGTTGACTCAAGCACCTTGCGCTGCCCTTCCTCAGTTCTGCCAAGACTGTAGACCAACGAGTTGGCACCCTGTACAAACATCAGGAACACAAGCAACGCTCCCAACAGGGACACTATAAACCACCAATATTGTTGAAGAAACGAGTATGTCATAGTTATATTGAATGTTAAGTGTTAAATGTTAAATTGATTGACGCGCATTTACGACTTGTAGTTCTTTATCACCCTGCACATGATTCTCAGTTCCGCTATAAGCAGCACCGTGAAGAGCACGAGGAAGATGAAGAAGGTCAATGCCACGCTGCCTGTCTTGATGTCTGACACAGCCGCTACGGTAGGCATCATGTCCTGTATCGCCCACGGCTGTCTGCCGAGTTCGGCAACAATCCATCCTGCCTCACTTGCGATATATGCAAGGGGCAACATTATTATTGCTGCCACATAGAGCCAGCGCCTTGGCGAGACTATATCCATGCGCCATGCCACATGCCCTATTATGAGGAAGAAGAGCAACAGCAATGTGCCGACACCCACCATCACTCGGAAAGCATAGAAGTTGACCGGGATGTAAGGCACGAGTTCCGCCCTGTCCTTGATGTAGCCATAGCCGAAGTAAGGCATGTCTTTCTTCAGTTGTGCGGCAAGCTTTGGCAGGCGCGGGTCAGACGGGTTGTCGGCTTTCACCTTGCGGTATTCTGCAAGCGACGAAATGGCCTGTTTTCCCCGCTGCATCTTTTCTTCTGCCGAAAGCTCACGTGTTCCGTCGGGGCGGGTATAGCCGTTGAGCAGGTCGTTCACGCCCGGCACATAGCCATTGGTGGAATGTGTGGCAAGAAGTGAGAGTCCATTAGGTATGGCGATGCGCAGCGGAGCCTCGCCGCCCTTGGCA
>JBNMLZ010000061.1:0-12127 GCA_050875085.1 Prevotella sp.
CAACACCCATCTCCACCAAATTTGCCGGCAGGATGATGGTGTTTCTTTTATCTTCAGAATTATAGTTCAATGAGGCTTCGCCAAAAGTGACGCAATGGTCGCCTATCTTCTCTATGCAGTCGGGAATGGAAAACGATTCCAGCTTACTGTTATTCAGACAATAAGCCGGCAACTCCTTGAGCACCTTATTGTCGGCGGAAATAGTGAATGAATTGATCTTAGTGTCTTTAAAAGCCCCTTCGCCAATATGACTGAGTGTGGCAGGAAGATCAACAACGAGATATTTAACCGAGCATCCCATAAACGCCTGAGCGCCTATGCTCTCCAAGTTTGGCACATCACTTGAGTGCAATGGACTTTCTGTTCCGTCTTTAGTCAAGATGTCGCCTGCAAAACAGTTGTCACCAATTGTCTTGATAGTCTTAGGCAGGTTCACCAAATACTTCGGGCAGTTGTTGAAGCAGTAATCGCCCAACTCCGTGATTTTAGTATCTTGCAGGTTGATGGTTTCCAGACTCGTGCAGCCGTCAAACACATGACTGCCGAGTTTTGTAAACTGCGACGGCAACTTGACAGTCTGAAGGGCGGTGCAGCCCTTGAAGCAGTTGTCGGAAAGGGATGTGAGGGTGCTGTTGTCATTGATGGTGACCGACGTTATCTCAGTATTTCCCTGGCAAAAACTAACCAAATCATCCTTATCAGATAAAGTAACACTCTCACCATTCTTTATTATTTCAATAGTACCCTCCTGCTGTTGCGCATTTGCAGTTGTCACGCCCCCAACCGACATCATTGCGCCGGCAATCATCAAGGTTCTCGCCAGTGTGTCGGCGGAGCCATGACCCGTAAAATATGTTTTTTGTATCATTTTTCTTGATTTTGTTTTTTGCTTGTCAGGCAAATTATTAATTAGCTAATGTGAATAATATGCACGTTGCAAAGGTATAAAAAATGCGCGAAACGAGGAGGGCATTGAATAGGAAATGAAAAAATTTAACAAACATATTACTTTTCTCCTTCAATACAGCCTAAATCTTCTGCGAAACAAGTCCTTAGGTTATCTTACTTCGACCGAAGTAAGCACGTGGGGCGGTCGAAGTAAGCACTCACTCCGACCGCGATAAGCACGTGGGGCGGTCGGAGTAAGCCGACAGGCATTATCCTTTGGCACGACATTAGTTATCCTTTGGCGCAACATCAGTTGTCCTTTGGCGCGACATCAGTTGTCGCATTGCGCGAGCAAAAGGACTTGGTTTGCGGAAATCAGCAAACCCTTTTCCAGTCAATCAGTCCCTTGCCCTCGCTGTCAAGCTCCACGGCAAGCCCAACGACCTCGCGCTTGTCAGCCTTGAACGGCTCCAGATAGCCACATTTTCTTATCTGCTGTTCGGCAGCGGCAATGCCGCCGTTGTTGGCGAGTTTAAGTTCGATGACGTAGATATAATTATCTGTACGCACAACCATGTCAATCCTGCCCGTTGAGAGCATGTGCTCCACCTCAACGTACAGACCTATGGCATTGAAAATCGTGCTCATTATCAGCCGATAACGCTCTTCCATGTCCATACTGGCGAGTTTCTTGTTGCTGTAAGGCACGTCAGCGATGAGCGCCTTCATGAACTTCTTCGCCTCAGACACGTTGCCGGTGTACATGTATTGATACAAATAAGCCTGTGCCGACTGAATCTCGCTGTTGTTGCGCATGGCAAGAGCAGGAAGTACAGTTTCATTAAGAGCCTGGCGCACTTCATGGTTTGGAAAACCGAGGATATAAAGCCCATTCATGTAGCTTTTTATCGTCAGATAACCCGATTGATACAGAAACAGTTCCGCACCACCACCCGTAACGTCGGATGTCTCTATCACGCTGCCCAGCACAGCGCAACTTTCGAAATCCTTAAGGCGTATCTCCATGTTGTCCACAAACTTCGGAAGCAGCGACGTTGCGCCAGACGATGCCCAATAATTTCTCAGTTTCCTGCTTGACAGCGCGTTGACAAGGCTGAACGGATTATATACATCCACCATATTGTCAGCACTGAAATGATAGCCGTCATAATAGGCTTTCAGATTGTCAAGCGTCTCGTCAACAGTCCAGCCATTGTAGGCAGCCATTGACTCTATCTCTGGCATGAAGTTGTCAACTACCTCTTGCTTGGATATTCCGCAGATGTCGGCATAATCGGCGTCAAAACTGAGGTTGCTTAGGTTGTTGAGCACAGAAAACAGAGAAATTTGGGTGAACTTGGTGATGCCAGTAATAAAGACAAAGCGCTCATACTCGTCGTCGGCTTTCAATATGGCAAACACCTCACGATAAATTGCAGTACAGGCTTCATGCTCGGGTGTGCGCCATGAGTGTTGCAACGGCGAGTCGTACTCGTCGATAAGTATCACAACCTGCTGGCCCGTTTTTCTATAAGCAGCCTTAACTATTGCATCAAATCTTACTGCCAACGAATCGCCAGCACTGACATTTATATCATATTTTCTTTCATATTCTTTAAACAAAGAGGACAGATAAGACCGCAAACTGTCGGGAGCCGCCCCGCCAAGACTCATGTCCAACCTTATGACAGGATATTGTGTCCAGTCCTTCTCCAATTCCATTATCTTCAAACCTTCAAACAGGTCGCGCTGTCCCTCGAAATAAGCCTGCAACGTGTCGACAAGAACCGACTTGCCGAACCGCCGAGGACGACTCAGATAATTATATTTCACTCCATTTACGAGATTCCATATTAATTCGGTTTTGTCAACATACAAACATCCGCGGCGTCTGATTTCCTTGAACGACTGCAGTCCTACCGGCAGTCTTCTATTCGTTATTGTCTCCATAATGCCTGTTTTAAGTGTTTCTTTTGCAAAGCTAATCATTATTTTCTTTATATACCGCCATTTTCCCGTGGTTTTTTACTAATTTTGCACTGATTATCTATATTGTTCGCAATAATTGTAAGCAAATACAAATAAAACATAAACATATATGGAATTAGCATCAAAGTATGATCCACAAGCAGTGGAATCGAAATGGTATCAGTACTGGCTTGACAACAAGCTCTTCAGCAGCAAGCCCGACGGACGCGAGCCCTACACAATCGTCATACCGCCACCTAACGTGACCGGTGTGCTCCACATGGGCCACATGCTCAACAACACCATCCAGGACATCCTCGTGCGCCGCGCGCGCATGGAGGGCAAGAACGCCTGCTGGGTGCCGGGCACCGACCACGCGTCAATCGCTACAGAGGCAAAGGTGGTGAACCGCCTCGCCGAGCAGGGCATCAAGAAGCGCGACCTCACGCGCGAGCAGTTCCTCCAGCACGCATGGGACTGGACCAACGAGCACGGAGGCATAATCCTCAAGCAGCTCCGCCGACTGGGTGCTTCATGCGACTGGGACCGCACTGCATTCACCATGGACGAGAAGCGAAGCGAGAGTGTTTTGAAGGTGTTCGTAGACCTCTACAAAAAGGGACTCATCTACCGCGGACTGCGCATGGTGAACTGGGACCCGAAGGCACAGACCGTGCTCTCTACCGAGGAGGTGATCTACCGCGACGAGAAGAGCCATCTGTTCAACCTGCGCTACTATGTGGCTGACGCCGACGTGAACCCTGTCGTTCCGACTGGCTGCGAGGGCGAGGTGCTGCACCAGGACGAGAACGGCCGCTACTATGCCGTTGTCGCCACCACACGTCCTGAGACCATCATGGGCGATACCGCCATGTGTATCAACCCGAAGGACCCGAAGAACCAGTGGCTGCGCGGACACAAGGTGATTGTGCCGTTGGTGAACCGCGTGATTCCTGTTATTGAGGACCGCTACGTGGACATCGAGTTCGGTACGGGATGCTTGAAGGTAACGCCTGCACACGACGTGAACGACTACGCCCTCGGCAAGGCCCACAACCTTGAGACCATCGACATCTTCAACCCCGACGGAACAATCGCCGAGGCTGCCGGAATGTACGTGGGCATGGACCGCATGGACGTGCGCAAGAAGATTGCCGAGGACCTGAAGGCTGCCGGACTGATGGAGAAGATTGAGGACTACGACAACAAGGTGGGCTACTCGGAGCGCAACCAGGACACTGCCGTTGAGCCGCGCCTCTGCAAGCAGTGGTTCCTCTCGATGAAGCACTTTGCCGACATCGCCCTGCCGCCAGTATTGGAGGGCAAGATAAAGTTCCACCCGAACAAATATGTAACCACCTACCGCAACTGGCTTGAGAACATCCAGGACTGGTGCATCTCACGTCAGCTTTGGTGGGGCCACCGCATCCCTGCTTACTTCCTCCCGACCAAGGAGGGCGAGGAAGAGAAGTATGTCGTTGCGCTGACCAAGGAGGAGGCTCTTGAGGAGGCTCACAAGATTGCAGGCTACGAGAACATCACCATCGATGAGCTGCGCCACGACGAGGACGCTCTCGACACATGGTTCTCTTCATGGCTCTGGCCTATCTCGCTGTTCGACGGCATCAACAACCCGGGCAACGAGGAGATTAAATATTATTATCCTACATCTGACCTCGTGACCGGTCCGGACATCATCTTCTTCTGGGTGGCACGTATGATCATGGCTGGCGAGGAGTACATGAAGGACGTGCCGTTCCGCAATGTCTACTTCACTGGTATCGTGCGCGACAAGCTCGGCCGCAAGATGTCGAAGTCGCTCGGCAACTCGCCCGACCCGATTGGACTCATCGAGAAGTATGGTGCCGACGGCGTGCGCATGGGCATGATGCTCTCGGCTCCTGCCGGCAACGACATCCTCTTCGACGAGAGTCTGTGCGAGCAGGGACGCAACTTCAACAACAAGATTTGGAACGCCTTCCGCCTCGTGAAGGGCTGGCAGGTGGCTGACGGCGAGCAGCCGGAGGCCAACGCCATCGCAGCGAAGTGGTTTGAGGCAAAGCTGAAGCAGACCAACGAGGAGGTGAACGACCTTTTCTCGAAGTACCGCATCTCGGAAGCTCTGATGGCTGTCTACAAGCTGTTCTGGGACGAGTTCTCAAGCTGGTATCTCGAAATGGTGAAGCCGGCTTACGGCCAGCCTATCGACAAGAAGAGCTACGAGCAGACTCTGAAGTTCTTCGAGACCCTGCTGCTGATGCTCCACCCGTTCATGCCATTCATCACCGAGGAACTCTGGCAGCACATCTACGACCGCAAGGAAGGCGAGTCTATCATGCGCGCTCAGCTGAAGCTCGACGCTCCGACAGAGGACGACAACAAGCTCATCACCGCCATCGAGAGTGTGAAGCAGATTGTGGGTGGCGTGCGCACCGTGCGCAACCAGAAGAACATCCCCAACAAGGACGCTCTCGTGCTGCAGGTTGTGGGCAAGAACGACTACGAGGCTTACTCTTCTGTTGTTACGAAGATGGCAAACCTCTCTGCCATCAACGTTGTGGCTGAGAAGGACCCGACAGCTTCGGCATTCATGGTCGGAACAGACGAGTTCGCAGTGCCTCTGGGCGACATGATCGACGTGGAGGCAGAGATTGCCAAGCAGGAGGCCCAGCTCAAGCACCTTGAGGGCTTCCTCGCCGGAGTGAAGAAGAAGCTCGCCAACGAGAAGTTCGTGGCTCACGCTCCCGAGGCTGTTGTTGCCATGGAGCGCAAGAAGCAGAGCGACTCGGAGGAGAAGATTGCTGCGCTGAAAGAATCGCTCGCGGCTCTGAAGAGCAAGTAAATTAGCATAATAATTAACGGTACATTAACGGGCATTAATGACTGAAAATTTTCAAGTCGTTAATGTCCGTTATTTATTCACAACACATTTCTGTCCTATGCAAAAGAGATTTTTATTTTTGTTGATTTCATTGTCGTCGCTCTTTCTCTTCTCCTGCCACAGCGACGATCCCGACCCCAACGAGCCGACTGCCGCGAAGAGCGTGTTCGTGTTCATGCCACACACCGCCAACAACAGCGGCGGCAACAGCCTGTACTACAACCTGCAAGCCAACCTCAACGACATGGAGGCAGCCATCAACGACAGCCATGGACTTTCGGGCAACCGACTCATAGTCTTCATCGCGCAAGACGCCACCACAAGCCGCCTCATCGACTTCACATACAAGAAAGGGCACTGCGTGCGCGACACACTGAAGACCTACACCAACATCGACTACACCACTGCCGAGGGTCTGACCACCGTCATTGCCGACATGAAGCGCAACGCGCCTGCCAACGAGTATGCCATGATTGTTGGTTGCCACGGTGAGGGATGGCTGCCAAAGGACTCGGAGACGCGCTATTTCGGTGGAGCAAGATATAAGATTGACATCAACGACCTTGCCAAGGGCATCATGAACAACGGCATCAAGATGCAGTACATACTCTTCGACGACTGCTACATGTCTGCCATTGAGGTGGCCTACGACCTGCGTTCAGCCACCGACTACCTCATAGCCTCAACAAGCGAGATGATGGACTACGGAATGCCCTACCGACGCATCTTGAAGTACCTGCTCGCCACGGAACCCGACTACCAGGCCATCTGCGACAACTTCCTCGCGTTCTACAAGAACTACTCCATGCCTTACGGCACTATCGGAGTAACCAACGTGAACAAGGTGGACCAGTTCGCCAACTTCATGACCTACGCCAACACCACACACACACTTGCCGCCAGCGACATTGACAAGATACAGGATCTCGACGCACTGCACTTCACGCCGACCGTATACTTCGACCTCGGCAGCTACGTGAAGACGCTGTGCAACGGCGACCAGCAGGCGATGACCGCCTACGCGCAGGTGATTAATGAACTTGTGCCCTACAAGGCCGCCACCGACTACATCTACTCATACAGTGGCAGGGCAACAGTGCCTGTGCGCGAGTTCTCGGGCCTCACCATCTCCGACCCGTCGGAAAACAACATTGCCGTTGACGCAAAGAAGCTCACAGGTTGGTGGAAGGCCACACATTCACAGAAATAGGAGGTTTTCTGTCCTTTTTCGGCAGAATTAAGATATATTAAATAAAAAAGACACGTCAATCCCTTGTCAGTTTACAGGAAAACCGTATCTTTGCAGCGTAGTTTTTTCTCATTAATTAGCTATCTGGGTCTCAGCTCTTCGTGATGAAGGGTTGGGACATTTTTTTGCCCTAACTGGGAGAGGAGGCGCCCCGCCTCCGGCAGTAACTGGGAAAGGAGGCGCCCCCGCCTCCGTCACTATAAATTTAGATGCCGGAGGCGAGGGCGCAAGTTTTTTTCCGGAGGCGAGGGCGCCTCCGCTCCCAGTTACAGTTTTATTACGTGGTGGCGACGGTGGCGGCGCGAGAGGCGGCGGTGGCGCGCGTGCTCATATTTCTTTATGCCAACAAACACGGTCAATACCGCAACTACCGCGAGCAGGAACACGACGAGTCCTCCACCGAGATTGTCACCCTTCACCTTCGACCACATGTCCATCACGGCTGGCGTGCGGTCGCCAGCGTCGTGTATCATGGCGCAGCGTGCCACTACGGTGCTGTCGGGATACATTATCGGGTTCAAGTGGGCGCGGCGCGCGCGGTCGGTACCGAAGAAGTAGGCAAGGTTGTGAGCCGTAGGGTAAGCCGTGGAGTCGCTCATAGCCTTGAAGATGCCGTCGGTAGCCACGGAGCTTACGTAGCCCGTGGTCTGCATGTTGTCGAGGGCGACGTCGCCCTGGCAGAGATAGTTGATGAAGTAGGCGGCAGCCCGTGGGTTGCGCGCGTACTTAGGTATCACCCATCCGTCGAACCACACGTTGGAGCCTTCGCGCGGCACCTCGTAGCCAAGGCTCACGCCCACCTTCTCAGCCTCTTCGATTGCCCAAGCAGCGTCGCCGCTCCACGTCATGTTGAGCAGAGCCTTGCCCTTGGTCATGGTCTCCTTGCCGAAGTCGGCCTCCCATCCCTCGATGTTGGGCTTCAGAGCCTTCAGTTCCTTCTCCACCACGGCTATTGCCGAGGGCGAATAGTCGTTCATGAGTTGGGCGACGGTCTTCGTGCCACGGGCGATGTCGCGGCGGTAGTGCCAGATGAGGGCGGTGCCATAGGAGTCGCGGTAGGAGTCCTTCATGAGGAGTTTGCCACGGTACTTGGGGTTCCACAGCGTGCCCCACGTCTCAGCATCAGCTGCCGGCACGTGCTGTTTGTTGTAGAGTATTCCGCACGTGCCCCACATGTAAGGCACGGCGTAGCGGTGAGGGACAAGACGTTTATCACCACTTTTCTCACCACCATTTCCACCATCACAACCTATTTTGTCAATCTGACTGATGATGTAGGGCGACACATTATGTATATAGTTAGGTGTGCGCCCGAAACAGGTGTCTATCGGCAGGAGGAGGTTCTTGCGGAGCATACGCTCGATGATGTACTCCGAGGGGCACACCACGTCGTAGTCCTCGTGTCCGCGCTCAATCTTGGTGAGCATCACCTCGTTGATGTCGAACGTCTGGTAGATTATACGAATCTTCTCGCCCGTCTGCCACTCGTACCAGGCAGGGAAGGCGGCGAGGCGGTCCTCGTCGATGTAGTCAGCCCAGTTGTAGACCTTGAGGATTTGCTCGCGGGGCTCACGGGAGGTGCAGGAGGCAAGGAATAGCCCTACCCCCAGCAAGACTAAAAATCTTGCTATTCTCCTCAACAGTAGGGAGGGGAGTTGTATGTGTTTGAAATTGAACATTTTTTCTTGATTATATTATATGTCGAGATATGTCGGGGGCGATGGCGCCCCCTCTCCCAGTCAATGACGATTGCTTCAGCGGCTGGGGGTAGGGCTACTCTTCTTCCTATTAATAATAACCAACAGCACCAGCACCACCACGAATATTATTGTCGACAGCGGGCGCAGTTCGGGCGTGAGGCCACCCTTGCGCGCGTCGGCGTAGATGTAGGTGGAGAGCGTTTCGAGTCCCTCGTTGCCGATGGTGAAGATGGTCACGGCGAAGTCGTCGATACTCATCGTCACGGCGAGCATGAAACCCGAAATCATGCCTGGCAGTATCTCGGGGATTATCACCTTGCGCAGTGCCTGCATGGGCGACGCGCCGAGGTCGAGCGCAGCCTCATAGAGGTTGGGGTTCATCTGCTTCAGTCGCGGCATTACGCTCAGTATGACATATGGCAGACAGAACGTGATGTGCGCCAACACCACAGTGGTGTAGCCCTGCGGAATGCCCAATGATATGAACAGCAGGAACAAAGATATACCGATAATGATGTCACCGTTGAGGATTGGGATATTGTTGACGAACGATATTGCCTGGCGCGCGCGTCGGTTGCGCAGATTGTGGATGCCGATAGCGGTGAGCGTACCGAAGAGAGTCGACACGGTGGCGGTGATGAGGGCGATGGTGATGGTGTTCGCCAATGCCGCCGTCAAGGAGTGGTGGGTGCCCTCGGCAAAGAGGTTCTTGTAGAGCTGCAGGGAGAAACCCGTCCAGTTGCCCATCACCTTCGACTCGGTGAACGAGAAGATGACGATGATTATTATCGGGGAGTAGAGCAGCAGAAGCAGGAGCCAGAGGTAGCCTTGGCAGAGCGTGCGGCGCAGTATTTGTGTTATGGATGTATTCATCTTTCTAACGGGTTTTGTCTGTTGAAGCGAAGAGCGTCGACGCACCGATGAGGAACAGCATGATGAGCGAGAGGGCGGCTCCGTAGTTCCACATCGAGTTGTTGATGTTCTCCTGGATTGTCGTACCGAAGAGCTTTATGTTGTTCATCGTGAGCAGCTCGGAGATGGCGAACGTCGAGATAGTGGGCATGAACACCATGAGTATGCCACTCGTCACTCCGGGCATCGACAGCGGCAGCACCACCTTGAAGAACTGCTGCCAGGGCGACGCGCCGAGGTCCTCGGCCGCCTCGATGTAGCTGCGGTCCATCTTCTGCAGGGTGTTGTAGATGGGGTAGATCATGAACGGCAGGAAGTTGTAGACCATGCCGAAGAGCAGCGCGCCCTCGCCGAGCGGAATGTCGGCGAAGTCGAACAAGGCGACGGTTGCGAGCGTGCGCACGAGGATGTTCACCCACATCGGCAGGATGAAGAGCACGATGATAGTGGAGGCGTTCTTCATGTGCGTCTGCGCGAGGATGTAGGCAGCCGGATAGCCGAGCAGGATGCACAGCAGGGTGTTGAGGAAGGCGATGCCTATGGAGTAGATGAAGGTGTTGATGGCCTCGGGGTGAGAGAGGAACTTATCGAAATTGGCGAGCGTCAGCGCGCCCTGCTCGTCGGTAAAGGCGTAGTAGACGATAAGCAGGAGGGGCAACACCACGAAAATGGCAGCGAAAATGGCGTAGGGGATAGTCCACGAGCTACGGCTGAAGCTAAAGCCCCACCCCCAGCCGCTGAAGCGGCTTCTTCCCCTCCCCGATAGGGAGGGGCGTAGTATGCTTTTGAGGTTGAACATTTATGATTTTATATCTTTAATCAAATTTTGTTTGCATCACATTTCACTCCCCTCCCCCGTTGGGGAGGGGTTGAGCTGCTTCAGCAGCGAGGGGGTGAGGCTTATCCCAACATGATCCCCCAAGTCCCACTGGTCCTGCGTGTCGACATACAGTTTCTCGCCCCAGTCGGTGTCGATGGTGATGTGGTAGTGGTCGCCCTTGTAGAGTATGAAGGACACGTCGCCCGTGAAGGTGCCGTCCTGCTCGTTGTCGTACAGTTCCACGCCGTCGAACGGAATCTCGACGGTCATTTCCTTGGCGCCGCCGCGCACGAGCGCGTCGGGCACCTCGAAGCGCGTCTCCACGCCGAGCACCTCAATCACGTCGGCGCTCACTATCTTCGCCGTGAATACGTTGGCGGTGCGCTCCTTCTTCATGATGTGGATGCCCTCGGGGTCGATGCTCATGCCCACGCGCTGCCCAACGGTGAAGTGGCGGTAGTTCTGAATGAGCAGTTCGTAGCCATGGTCGCTCTCGGCAAGCATCTCGTAGTGAACGCCCTTGAAGATTGACGACGTGATGCGACCGGCAAACTGCGCCCCTTCGGTGTTCTCCGAAATCTCGATGTCCTCCGGACGTATCACCACGTCGACCGGCTCGTTGGTCTTGAAACCCTTGTCGACGCACGGGAACTGCGTGCCTGCCACGCTCACGAGACAATCCTTGAGCATCGTGCCATTGAGGATGTTGCTCTCGCCAATGAAGTCGGCCACAAACGAGTTGCGCGGCTCGTTGTAGATGTCGGTCGGTGTGCCTATCTGCTGGATGCGTCCGTTGCTCATGACGATGATGGTGTCGCTCAGCGTGAGCGCCTCCTCCTGGTCGTGGGTGACGTAGACGAAGGTGATGCCAAGCCGCTCGTGCATCTCCTTCAGCTCAAGCTGCATGTCCTTGCGCATCTTCAGGTCGAGGGCGGCAAGCGGCTCGTCGAGCAGCAGCACCTCAGGCTCGTTGACGATGGCACGTGCGATGGCGATGCGCTGTTGCTGTCCGCCAGAGAGAGAATTGACGTCGCGGTACTCGTAGTCGCTCATGTTGACGGTCTTCAGCGCGTTCTTCACCTTCTGCACAATCTCGTTCTTGGGCATCTTCTTCAGTTTCAAGCCGAATGCCACATTGTCAAACACGTTGAGGTGCGGGAAGAGGGCGTACTTTTGGAACACGGTGTTCACGTTGCGCTTGTAGGGCGGCACATGCGTGATGTCGCGTCCTGCGATAGTTATGCGTCCCTCGGTGGCTGTCTCGAAGCCCGCGAGCAGGCGCAGCAGCGTTGTCTTGCCGCAGCCCGAGGGGCCGAGGATGGTCAAGAACTCACCCTTGCGCACGTAGAGGTTGATGTCGTCGAGGGCGGTCTTCTCGCCGAAGCGTTTCACGACGCCCTCCACGTCGATTATGTGTGGTGCATTTTTATTCATTTTCTTGTATTTCGTTTTGGAGTGCAAAGTTACTCATTTTTCGCAAATATCGCACAGAATAAAACGGTTGAGAATGAAGATATTGACAACGCAACAAGATTTTATTCGCTTTGCAACATCAATAGTGAATAAATATGCAGAATATTATTTTATTGGTATCGTAAGGTTTTAGTATTGGGGCTTTTGACAAAAACATAAAAAACACCCGATTGTGGGCAAAACCCTTCGGGTTTCAAAATAGAGAATGGCAGACGGTCTTACGAGAGCAAGCTCTC
>JBNMLZ010000062.1:0-12080 GCA_050875085.1 Prevotella sp.
AAAAAAATATATACCTTTGCAGTGTTTTAATAAACAAATGATTGTTTTACAGATTTAAAAAGCAAAGAAAATGAAGAAATTAGTTTTAATGTTCGTAGCTATCGCAGCTATCTCTTTCGCATCTTGTGGTAACAAAACAGCAGCTCCTGCAGCAAACGCTGACTCTGACACTGTTGCTAACGTTGATACTACAGCTGACACTACTACTGTAGCTGCTGACACAACTGCAAACGCTCAGTAATTCGATAGTTCGAACAGAAAAATGAGAGATTAACCGCTGACCTTCGGGTCGGCGGTTTTTTTTTGCAAAATCGGTACATACACCTATACATTAAAGCAACACGCAATGCAAAAATACATATACACAATAGCCTTGTCATTAGCTCTGCTGATGCCAACAGCAATGTCCGCAGGCAACAATCCAGCCCAAACAGCTCTGAGCGAGTGGCGAGCAGGCAGCACGGTGAGCCTTAACGAAGTAAAGACATACGGCATCAACAAGTGCTTCACGCAGCACAGCATCGACGACAAGACGTTCCGGCGCATATACGGAAAGTCGTTCAAACAGACATGCACCGTGCCACGCTCCGACCTGCGCTACCTGCGCCTGCTCCACTACACCGCTGACGGCAAGATACGCCTTGGCGAGATGATTTGCCACAAGAGCATTGCCAACGACCTTATCGACATATTCAGGAAGCTCTTCGACGCCCACTACCCCATCGAGCGTATGCAGCTCATCGATGACTTTGGAGCCGACGACATAACTTCGATGGAGCACAACAACACCACATGCTTCAACTTCCGCGTAGTGGCTGGCTCAAAAAAGCTGTCAAACCACAGCCAGGGCAAGGCTGTCGACCTCAATCCGCTATACAACCCCTACGTGAAGCGGCGCGCCAACGGCACCTACAAAATAAGCCCTGAAACGGGCAAGCCATACGCCGACCGTTCCAAGGCTTTCAAATATAAAATCGACCATTCCGACCTTGCCTACCGTCTGTTCACCCAACACGGATTCCGTTGGGGCGGCAACTACCGCACGCTGAAAGACTACCAGCACTTCGAGAAGTAGCCGAACAATTTTTCCCATGCCGCGTGTCAACCCTTGTTGCACGCGGCTATTTTATGCAAGCATTGCTCCATAAGCCACTTCGGTGTGCTTGTGGCACCGCATATCCCTACGGTGCGCACATCATCAGTAAACCACGCCATGTCTATCTCGTCGGGACTTTCTATCTGATAGCTGCGCGGGTTAACGCTGTGACACTCCTTGAAAAGCACTTTCCCATTGCTGCTCTTCCTGCCCGACACAAACAGAATGAGGTCATGCTTGGTGGCGAACGACGCTATATTTGGCATACGGTTAGCCACCTGGCGGCAGATGGTGTCGAAACTCTTGAATGTTGCACCCTCCTCTATATGATTCTGTATATAGGCTATTATCTGATGGAAGCCGTCGAGCGACTTTGTGGTCTGCGAGTAGAGATAGATGTCGCGCTTGAAATCAAGACGCTCCACGTCCTCCACCTTCTCCACGACGATGGCATGGCTCTCCGTCTGCCCCACCAGACCGAGCACCTCGGCATGTCCGCGCTTTCCGAAGATAACAATCTGCGCATCAGGATTTGTGTCGTACTGCCGTTTTATGCGCCGCTGCAAGGCGAGCACCACCGGGCATGTGGCATCGATTATCTCGATGTTGTTCTGCCGCGCAAGGGCATAGGTCTCGGGCGGCTCACCATGAGCGCGCAACAGCACCTTCACGCCGTGCAGGGAGTGCAGGTCGTCATGGTTGATTGTTATAAGTCCATGCTCGTGCAGGCGCTCCACCTCCATGCCGTTGTGCACAATGTCGCCAAGGCAGTAGAGGCGCGTGCCTTTGGCAAGCTCCTCCTCAGCCTTTTTTATGGCAGTGGTCACGCCGAAGCAGAAGCCACTGCCCTCATCTATCTCTATAGTCAGATTGCTGTTCATTCAGTCTTTATCTTAATTGTAACCTTCGGCAGATTAGGGTCGTTGGTAATCATGAGCACACGAGGTTTCGAGCGTGCCGTCTTCAGCAGTCGCTCCTCAGCCGTCACCTTCAGCTTGGCAGTCTCGCCAGGCATGAGCTTCTGCTTGTTGAGCGACACCTGCAGACCTACGGTGAACATCTGCAGACTCTTGATGTTGAGAGCCGTCTTGCCGTCGTTGCGTATAATAATCTCGCCCTTCAGCTTCTTCTTGCCGTTGAAGGCGCCAAGGTCAAGCTCGGTTGTCGACAGGCTCATGCGCGGAGCATTGGCAAGCTGCGACGCCGTGAGGTTGTCAAACTTCGGCAGAAGCACAGCCGACACGCTGATTTCCTTCTCGCGGCCCACACGGTCGCCTGGGAACGAGCCGAGGAACACGCTCGTCTGCGTCAGTCCCATGTCCTTCAGGCGCTTGGAGTCAAGCGTCATGGTCACGACACCACTGTGTCCAGGCGCAATCTTCGACGGCGACACGTCTGCCGTGAGATAGTCAGGCAGGTGCATCACAACAGGCTGTATGGTCTCGCTTGACGTGTTGCGGATATGTATCTTCTTCTGCGGACGCTCACCGCGGTTCACGTCGTCAAACTCCACATCGTTGCAGTCGCTGTGGATGCTTCCGAGCATGAAGTCGTACTTGCCGCTGAAGTCAACAATCTCTCTCACCACCTGTCCGCGCATACGCAGCACAAGCGGTTTCTCGTTGCCCTCGGTGTAGATGTCAACGAGCTTGTTGTAATGGCCCATTGTCTGCGCGTCGTAGGTGACGCGTATGGTGAACTTGCCGTCTGCCGGGATTTCCTCGCGAGGATACTCCACGTCGGTGCATCCGCAGCTCATGCGCACGTCAACGATACGCGTTGGACGGCTACTCTTGTTCTTGATCTCAAATTCAGCGGTTGCGGGCGACTGGTAAACAGTCTGTCCGCAGTCCACCACCTTGTTGACAGCCTCTATCTTCTGTGCGCTTGCCCCGAGCGAGGCAAGCACGAGAAGCGAGGCGGATATAAATATTCTCTTCATATTCTGTTGTTTTGTTTGCGAATTGCGGTCAGCTTACTTCACGTTCAGCACCATTGCCTTTGTGCGTGCCATGAACTCAGGCGAGTATGCGCACTGCACGGCGCATGTGCCAGTCTGGTACTGTCCGGCGCGGTCCACATAATAGGTTGTCTCGATGACGTGCTTGCCCTTCGACAGGCGGTCAAAGAAATAGTTTGTGGCATTGTCCTTAGGCTGGCAGTAGTAGCCGTAGGCATAACCCGAAAGCTGCTGTGCTGGCTCAAGACACGCGGCACGGCGGTCGGTGAGCTGCACGAAGTCGTAGTCGCGGTCGGCGGTGACGGTCAGGCGCACCGTGATGCGGTCGCCCACTGCCAGCTGCACGTTGCCGGCAGACAGCCGCTTGCCGTCCTTCACGACATCGCGGACCACGGTCATGCCCATTGAGGCGTCAGCCACGTCGACGGTGGGCTGCATGAACTGCGCATAGGCAGCGCCCCATGATGTGCCTGTTGACGTTTTCTCAACCGACAGCGACTGCATGTTGTCGCCCGTCTTCACGGTCTTCACGTATCCGAGTCCGGCTGTAGCCTTCGGCATTTGCAGTTTCTGGCCGTTCAGCTTCAGCACAGCGTTCTGGCTGGCATCTTCCGTCAGAGCCTCAGCATTGCCGTCGAGGAAGGCATACACAGCGTTCACGGAGTTGATTGGGGTGTCCCATGCCTGCGTGCGCTTCGACTGCAACAGCCAGCGCTGCATCTCGCCAATGGTCTTCTTGTCGCCCGGCTGCACAGCCTTCAGGGCTTCAATGGCGGCCACCTGTGACGGGATGCGGTAGTCTCGCCATGAGTAGAGCGCCTTCGGGGTGTCGAAATAGCGTCCCATGTCGTCGCGGTAGACAGTGTACTGGCGTATGCTTTCGAGCAGGTCGCCTGCTTCCTTGGCATGTTTGTTGGCGGCAAGCACCACAGCGGCTGTTGCCTTGCCATATATTGAGAACTCGGAGTTCTGGGCGGCAAGGCGCGACACGAGATAGTCGAAGTTCAGCCTTGTCTGCGACTGCAACTTGCGTCCGGCAAGTGTAGAGGCATAGAGATACTCCACTGCGAGTTCGCTCGGGCGCAGGTTCTTCGCCTTGCCCTCGCTTTCTGCCTTCTTCATGCTCTTCACCTCACGGGCAATCTGCTTGTCCATATACGTGAACGAGGCATCAATCAAGTTCTTCGTCTCCGGCTGCACGCCAACCATGTGGTTGAGGCGAGTGAGAGTCTGGAGCACAGCCATTGTCATGTATGGCGAGCCTTCCATGCCCTTCCACCAAGCAAACGAGCCGTCCTCCTTCTGCAAGCGTGACAGGCGCGAGAGGTTGTCGGCAAGGCGGTAGTTGAGCTGCGACTCGTCGAAGTAGCCCATGAGCTGCTGCTTCTGTTCCGACTCGCGGTCGGCATCCATGAGCCACGGTGTCTCGGCAAGCACAATCTGGCGCAACTCCTGGTTCTTCTGCAGGGCACTCTGCAGCGACGATCCGCCAGTGGCAGACTGCGCGTTTTCCTTCTTCCACAGCTCTACGGTCTGCTTGACAGCCGGTGACGACTGCATGATGTGGCGGCCTATCGAGTTGGCATAGTATGCTGCGGCAAGCGAAACGGCATTGTCGCCGTCGGCGTTGGCCATCGACGGCAGCGCCTGTATCATGAGCCATGCCGGAGAGTTGGTGTACTCCACGGTGAGCTTGTTGCTCTTGCTCTTCACGGGGAACAGCTTTGCAACGTCAATGTTGAGCGTGCCAGGCTCGTCCTGCGAGAAAGCCACGGTGTTTGTCACCATCTCCTTGTCAGGCAGAACTGGCAGGTAGTGCTGCTCGCCGTCGCTGTAGCCATGGCCCGATGCCGTCACGCGGCAAATGAGCAGTCCGTCGTTCTCTATCTTCGACATGTCGAAGTCGAAGTCGGCGGCAACGGTCTCGCCAGCCTTCACGGTGAACTTCTTGTCCTTATGGTATACTTCCTTGCCTGTCTCGGGAACGATGAGCGAGAGGCGTGCCGTGCCGCTCACCTGCTTGTCGGAAGTGTTCGACACGCGTGCGACAAGCACTCCACGGTCTGTCGAGCGCACGAAGCGCGGCACGTTGGGCTGTATCATCACGGTCTTCTTTGCCACCGATGTGGCAGAAATCACGCCGCTGTTCATGTCCTTGTCGTGTGCCAAGCCATAGAACTGCCATGTGGTGACGCTCTCGGGAAGCGTGAAGCGCATCGACACGTTGCCCTTGTCGTCGGTCACGAGTCCGGGATAGAAGAATGCCGTCTCGTTGAGGTTCTCGCGTATCTGCTCCGTTGCGGCAGGCTTGCTGCCTGCATCGGTGCCGTTGGCTCCACTGAGCAATGGCGCTGCCTCGTCAGCCAATGCGCCATCCGACTTGGCGAGGGCGTTCATTCCGCGTATCTTAAGGTTGCCTGTCGCGCCCATGGCATCTGCTCTCATCATCGCCATCGGCGCATGTTTAAGCGTTGAAAGCTCCTTGTACATCAGCACCTCTCCCCCACCTGAATATATGAAATACGACGGGAAGTGGCTGTAGTCGAGCGTGTGCTCGTCGAGGAACTTCATCGGCGCCTCGCTGTAGGCATACATGTCGCGGTTGTAGACTCCTGTCCACGAGAGCCATGGCAGGTTGGTGTATACAGGCAGCGCGAACGCCACGTTGTGCTGGCGTATCTCGTCGAGCGACTTGTCGTAGAGCGTCGCAAGCAGCTGCGCGCGTGCCGGCTTGCCGTCGGGACGGGTGATGTTGAGGGTCCACGTCTCGCGCTGTCCCGGGGTGAGACGGTCGCGGAACGTTGTCCACTTCAGGTCAAGACTTGTGTCGGGCAGCGGACGCTCTATACGGGCGGTGTGCTTGTAGGAATGGCCGCTCTTCACCCACGCCACCGACAGCGTAACGCCGTCGCCCCACTCTGGCTTGTAGGTCAAGGCGCGTGTGCGAAGCTCATTGTTGAGGTCGGTCCTGCCGTCCTCTATTATCTTGTCGCCCGAGATGATGGTGTACACCACGTGCTGTATGCTGTCGCTCGAACCCACCTGTATGTACACCGGAGAGCCGTCGCTCGGGAAGCGGTCTGCCGACTGATAGAACCAGTCGTGGGTCTCCACTGGCACGCGGCGGTCTTGCAGCGTGAAGGCGACGAACGATGTCGTGAGCGTGTCGCTGCCGCAAACTGCCATAAGGCGGTGGCGGGCTGACGACAGTGCGCTGGCATCGAGCTTGGCGGGTGTGTTTGCCTTGCATGTGTAGCGGTTGTTGTCGATGTAATAGGTCACGTCGCCATCGACAGGCTCACCTGCGTTGTTGCGGTACATGAATGTCACCGTGCGCAGACTGTCGCGCAGCGATTTCGCCGGCATGTCGGTCGTGAGCATCGTCGGGCGGTCGCTCAGCGGCAGCGTGGTCTCGCCGTGGCGTGTCTCGCCAGACAGGTCGGTCACGTCGGCCGTCACGTCGAAGTTGTAGTAGCGGCTCGGATGCTCCTCGTAGGTGTCGGGCATCGCCATCGGCACGCCTATCACGAACGAGCCGTCGGCTGCTGTCTGAAGCGTGTCGGTGAGCACGGTCTCGCGCTTGGCGTCGGTTCCTGTGCAGCGCCAGAACATCGACGGGCGGCGCACCACCTTCACTGCAACCTTCGCGCCCTGTACGGGCACTCCGGCGAAGGTCTTGGCAGTTGCCTTCAGGCGCACGGTGTCGCCGGCGGCATACTTGGCCTGTGGCTTCTCCATGTCAACCTTGAATGTTGGGCGCTTGTACTCCTCCACGGAGAAGTTGGCGAACGTGTTGTTGCCGAAGTCGCAGCCCAGCGTGTAGAGTCCTGTGAGAGCGCCCTCGGGCAGGGTGAAGTCGGCCGACGCCATGCCGAAGTCGTCGGTCGTCACCGTGCGCGTAGCCACTTCCTTGCGGTTGGCGTCGCGCAAGGTGATGGTCAGTTGCTTGGCGGCCTGTGCCTCGCCCTTGAACTCCTTATTATTATATGTATAGGCAATGGCCGCTGCATGTACTGTCTGTCCGGGGCGGTAGATGCGGCGGTCAGTGTAGATGTTGGTCTGCGTGACGGTTGCCTTGCCGTTGTTGTAGTAGTAGAACCTGCCGGCCATGTTGCTGCGCGGGAAGGCGGTCTCGTCGGCGGTGTAGATTCGGTAGGTGGTGGGCTCGCTGGCCTTGTATTCGACGTAAGCCTCGCCGTTGGCGTCGGTCGTGAATGTCTTCACCACGTCGTTGCCGTCCTTGTCCTTCGACATTGCCACGTTGATTTTTGCCCCCGGCACGGCAGTGCCTGTTGTGGCGTCGAGCACGGCGATGCGGTATTTCTTGCCCGGCAGCGACTCTATCACGGGATATATGTTGCACACGCGCAGCAGATGGCGCTCCACGGGCATGTTGACGTTGTCGGTGGCTATCTCCACGAGATACATGCCCGAGCGCAGGCCCTTTATCTCAAGCGTGTCGCTGATGGTCTTGTGGTCGGGCATACCCACATAGTGGCGCACGTCGGTGATGGGCTGCTCGCCCTGCACGATGTGGCGGCGCAGGCGGGCGTAGTCCTTGTCGACCGACGGGTCGAGCTCGGTGGTGCCGTCGATGTCGAGGCGGCTGACGGTAAGGCGGAGCTCGCCGATGTTGTTGAGCGCCATCACCTTCACCTTGCGCGGCACGCCCGGCAGTGCCATCTCGCCGCCGAGCGACGCGTGGAACGATGGCAGCGTGAGCCGTCGCTGGGCGTTGCGCAGAATGTTCATGCGCTGCCATGCGCCCCACTTCATGAGGGCGTAGTTGATGTAGCTCATCTTGTCGTCGGTGCTCACGTCCTCGGCGTTCTCCATGTAGGCATAGCGCTCAATGGCTATCTCGCCCGCAACGGTCAGGTCGCCGTATTCGCGCGACAGCGAGTCGAGCGACATTATGTATTTCGACTTCTTCACGCGGCCCTCGTCGCCGGCGCGGCGCGACTGCTTCACCAGCTCAAGGGCTGTCAGGCAGGCTCCCTCGCGCTTGGCGTGGGAGGCATAGTAGTCGTGCATTGTGCGGTAGTCGCCGGCGCGCATTGCCAGCACGTGCAGCATGTCGTCGTAATAGTACTTCGAGTCGACGCCGTCCTCAACGAACGGCTCGTAGCCTGTGGAATAGGCGGCGGCGAGGGCGTCGGGATTGGCAAGCGACTTGGCATAATACTGCTTGCCTATGGCCTCGGCGTCGTCGAATGTACCGGTGTGCGTGGTGTATATCGAGCCGAGCACCGACTCGTAGATGGCGGCGAGCACCTTGTCGCCACTCTTCACCGCAGCCTGCTCACTGTCTTGCAGGCGCTCCACCGATGCCGCCAGCGAGTCGGGCGACACCTGTGCCTTATGATCGGCGGCTGCCACTTGCGCCTTGAGCAGTTGCCCGTAGGCGCGTTCGCGCTGCGCCTTGTCGGCTATCTGCGAGAGCACCTTTAGCGCGGTCTGCGGATGATCCTTCCTCAAGGCGGCATCATACTGCTTCCAAAGCGACGTATAAGAATCGGCTATTGCTGCCAACGGCATGAGCAACGCCAGCGCGATTGGCAATAATCTTGACTTTTTCATATACTGTAGTGTTTTGTATTGTTCATATTATGCTCTTACAAAGATAGTGTAATTATGGAAATCAGCAAAACAATCATCTGAAAAAAGATACCTTACTCACAAAAAGAACATTTTTTGTAAAATAAACATCAAGAAATCGTTTGCATATTTAAAAATATTTTATACTTTTGCAAGAAATAAACATGAATCTGTGATTTTAACAAAACGCTTTATGATGCTCCGACATTCTTTCACGCGAAGAATGGCAGCAACGGTGATGTTGGCGGCGTTCTTCGCCAGCGGAGTTGCAGCCTCGCCATTGACCAACGATGGCGGTGACGACGCGTCTGCCACCGACGGGCTCATAAAGGAGGAGTTTTTCGACCTTCCAGAATCTGTACCGAAATTCGCAATCAAGTCAAACATGCTCTACGATGTCCTGTTGGTGCCCAACATCGGCATTGAGGTGCCCATCGGCAACCGCTGGTCGGTGGCTGCCGACTGGCAATACGGCTGGTGGAAGACCGACCGTACCCACGACTACTGGCGCATCTACGGCGGCGGCATCGAGGGGCGCTACTGGCTCGGCGACCGCGCCGACTACAAGCGGCTTGCCGGCCACCACATCAGCCTCTACGCGCAGGCGCTTACCTACGACTTCGAGTTCGGAGGGCGCGGCCGCATGGGAGGCAAGCCCAAAGGCACGCTTTGGGACAAGGCTTCACTTGGCATCGGCATAGGCTATGGCTACGCCCACAGCTTCAGCCGGCATTTCAAGATTGACTTCTCCATAGGCATCGGCTATCTTGGCGGAGAATACCAGGAGTATCATCCCGACGGAGGATGCTACGTATACGATGCGACAAAACATCTCAATTATTTCGGACCGACACGCGCTGAAGTGTCGATTGTATGGTTGCCCTGTTTTAAGAAATCAAAGAAAGGAGGCAACCAATGACTCTTTCCTCTCACATCATAACCCTGCTTGCCGCGGCATCGCTCGTGCTCTCGTCGTGTGAGCACAAGGAGCTGTGCTACGACCATCCACATTCCGTGCCGGCAAGAATCAACGTCGACTGGAGCCTCTTCACCGAGGAACAGCCAACGGGCATGACCGTGTCGCTCTACCGCGAGGGCAGCGACAAGCCACACACCGCCCTGACGAACAACATTGCCTACGCCGACTTCAACATAGCGCCCGCAACCTATCATGCACTGGTCTACAACCAGAGCACCACGGAGTTCGGCACACTGCACTTCGACAACACCAACGACTTCAACCGCGCTGCCGTCTACGCCAACACCGTGCAGTCGCGCTGGTACAAGACGCGCGGCGACAACGAGCGACTGATTTACGCGCCCGAATGGTTTGCCACCGACGCCGCGCAGTATGTGGAGGCTCCCGAAACGGAGTCGGACGCCTACACGCGCAACGGCACGCGCTGTGTGGTGGCAACGCTCACTCCGCGCTGCGTGGTATACACCATCATCGTGAACATACACATGCTGAATATATACAACGTGAGGTCGGCACGCGCCTCGCTCGATGGCCTTGCCGACGGCTACATGCTCGGCAAACAGCAACCCACGACATCCCTCGGCACGCAACTGCTTGAGGAATGGACCATGACCCGCGACACCGACAACCCTGCCAACGGCACGCTGACTGCACATATCACGAGTTTCGGCCTGCCTGCCAACCATCAGAACATAGCCTCAGCCAACCACCTGCGCCTGTCGCTACTACTTGTGGACAACAAGACGCAGAAGGACTTCGACTTTGACGTGGGCAACGCCTTCATCCGCGGCTCGGAAGCCGACGGCTCGGAAGTTGACCTGTCGCTGTCGATCAACGAGACCATCAGCACGCCCATCCCCGACGTAAAGCCGGAAGGCGGAGCGTCAAGCGGATTCGATGCCACCGTGGACGACTGGGGCGACGAGGTGAACATCGACATCGGGGTGTAACACGGTTCTATTTCAGAAACATATAAATAACAACATTTTAAAATTATGATGACTATGAAAAAGGTTTATCTATTTGGATTCATCGCCAGCGCAGCTCTTGCAATAACAAGCTGCGCATCAGATGACACAACCGAAAATGGGGGGGGTAACAAAAACGCCATTGAGTTTGGAACGTATTTAGGAAGAGATGCACAGACGAGAGGTGCGGTGACAGACAACAATACCTTGACAACAAATGGTTTTGGTGTGTTTGCAACCTACACAGGTACTAATGATTATTCTACTAATAATTATAGTGGAAAAATGGACTTTATGTACAATCAACAAGTTACATCATCTAACGGCTCATGGACATATTCTCCTCTGAAGTATTGGCCAAACAATGATGGCGACAAGTTAAGCTTCTTTGCGTATGCTCCATACAATGTGGATGGCGTTACACTGTCTGACAAAGCGAAGACAGGAAACCCAACAATCACATTTAAAGTACAGGACAATGTTGCTGACCAAAAAGACCTTACGGTAGATGCACAGACAAACCAAACAAAGCCTGCCGTTTCAAAAAATGTAACATTCACATTCAAACACGTCCTTGCCCGTGTTGGTCTCAATGTTGAGTTTGATAAAGTAAATACAGATGCTACTGGCAGCAAGGACAATAAAACTGATAATGGTACAAAAGCTGACAAAACTACAATCAGTGTAAAATCAGTAAAACTGATTGGCAAATTTGATAAGACTGCAACAATTGACCTTGCAACAAGCAATTGGAGTGATGTCGCTGATGCTGCTGACAATGTTGAATTTACATGGAGTACAGATGATTTCGATTCAAAAGTAGCCAGTGATGTAACAACAAGCAAGCAACAGCTTAATTCTGTAAAGAACTATGCTATGATAATTCCACAGAATCTTACTGAGGTAAAAGTTGTTGTCACATATACTGTCACAACAGAAGACACAAACCTTGATGGTGGCAAATCAGAAATAACCAACACTGTCACTTCTGATCCCTTCGCATTTAACTTTGAGCAAGGCAAGGCATACATGTTCAATCTGCATCTCGGCATGACTTCCGTAAAGTTCGATGCTTCAGTATCTGGTTGGGATGAAACAAGCGACGAAACAGTTGTCAATCTCCCGAACAACACACAGAGCCAAAACTAACAACAAGAAGTTTTCGATAACTTCCATACAAAACTCCTCCGCACACCCATGCGGAGGAGTTTTTGTTTTCCCCACTCGGAACGTCGGACTCCCGTCCGACGCACAACCAACCGCACTACTCCACCGCGCAGTCCATCTCTCGCTGCCACCCTAACTGGGAGCGGAGGCGCCCTCGCCTCCGGACATATAATTACCCCAATTCGGGATAAAATAGCGATTAGTTGCATGTGAAGACAGATACACGAATTCTCTTCCCATGCCATCAGACATGAGCTGTATATAAAGAATCGAAAGAGATTATTCTGTCTTTAGAACAATGAAAGTTGCTTC